>JAFSUV010000015.1 GCA_017450425.1 Kiritimatiellia bacterium | reverse complement strand
GGCGCTGGGCTTGTACGTCGCTGCGGACGCCGCCGCGTTTCCGGCCGGAATGGTTCCGGTTTCGTCGCTTCGCCCCGTCATCGCAAAAACCGCGATCGCATCGTTTGCCGTGGCCGCCGCGGCCGTCGCGTTTGCGCTCACGCCCGCGTTGCGGGTCCACCCGCTCGAAGCGGCGGCGCTGAGGCCGCGCCGCCCGCGGCGCGGCATGGCCGTCGCCTTTGCGTTCGGCTTCGGCGCCTTCGTCGCGGTGGAAGTGTGGGGAGCGTCGCTCATGATGGCCTTCGTGCCGTCGCCGGAGTGGCCGGACGCCATTGTTTCCATTTTGCCGAGCGGCGTCGATCCGTGCGAAAGGCCGGCGCTTGACGGCATCGAGGGCGTCCGGCGCATTTCGGAGTTGTACCCGCTCCAGCTTTCGTTCGATCCGCCGGTGCCGGTCGGGCGCACGCCCGGTGGCACCGGGCGCGGCGGACGCGGCGGCGAAGAGCGGACGGTGCTGCGCAACGCGCTTTTTCTCGGCGCGGAGTGGCTTCCGCGCTTTAGGTTCGTCGAAGGCGACTGGGAGAGCGCAAACGAAGCGCTGTTCTCCGGGCGCGCGTGCGTGGTGTGCTCGATGCTCGCCCGGGCGCGCGGACTCCACAAGGGCGACACGCTCCGGGTGTCGAGCGGCGGCGGGCGGCGGGGTGGCGGTCCGGGGCGCGTGCTGGAACTGCCGGTCGCGGCGGTTGTCGATTTGAACTGGCACATGGTGACGAGCCGGGGGTTGGTGCGCGGACTGAACGGATCGCCGCCGATGACGGACGGCGTCGCCTTCGTGTCGCTCGCGACTTCGTGCTGGCTCGATCCGCGCCCGTTTCTCGCCGATGTCAACATTACGCACCTGTGGGTGGAGTACGACAAGGCGTTTCTCGCCGGCAACGGGGTTTTCGGCGCCGGACGAATCGTGGAAAGCCGCATCGACGAGCGGCTCGGCCATCCGAAACACTCGACAGTGCGCCTTCACGCCCGCGACGAAATTGCGGACGGAACGCTCGCGCACGGCTCCGATGTGATCGGTCAGGCCGCCAGAGTGCCGTTCGTTTTCCTTTCGATCCTTTCGTTCGGTTTCGTCGCCATGCTCGTCGCGGCGGCGGACGCCCGGCGCGACGAACTGGCCACGCTCCGGGCGATCGGCGCCACGAGGGCGCAGCTGGCGTGGTTCCTTTCGCGGGACGCGCTTTCGTGCGCGCTGCGCGGGATGGCCGCCGCCGTGCCCCTCGGCGCGCTCGCCGGATGGCTCTTTACGCTGAAAACCGGCGCAATCTGGCCCGGCTTGCCGCACCATTTCGCCTGCCCGTGGCGGATTGTCGCCGAGGGGGCGCTCGGCGCCGTGGCGTTCGTGCTGGCCGTCGCCGTGCCGACATCGCTGCGCATCGTCTCGCGCGCAAGGCTGTCCGGTTCGGGCAGGTGACGCGCCGCCGATGCCGGCCGGCGCAATTTCCGGCAACCCGGCGCGATGTTCCTTGTGCGTCGAAGCAAAGTGTGATGTGCTATCATTCGTTCCATGTCAGTCATGTTTTCGGCCTCTCTCGTCTGCGCCGTCGCCTTGGCGGCGGTGGCGCTGTCGGGGTGTGCCGGGAAGAGTTCTGCGGCCGTTCCGGCTTCCGGCGGTGCGGAAGCGCCGGAACCCCCGGCGGCTGAAACCGGTTCCGTTTTCGACGAAGCCATGCGGCGCGGCCTGCCGCGCGGCGGGCTGCTGATCGTTGCGGACACCGCCACGGGCGTGGCGTCTTTGCACTCCCGGCGCGGCGAACTTTTGCGAATGCCGTTTTCATGGGCTTCGGCCGGGATTGGCGCCGAGGCCGGGTCGAACAAGACGCCGCCGGGGTGGCATCGCGTCGCCGAGCGTTTTGGCGACGGTGCGCCGAGGGGCGCGTTTTTCGTCTCCCGCCGCCATACCGGCAGGGTCATCCCGCCATCGGGGTGGAACGCCCCGGATCCGGCCGAGGACGCAGTCCTTACGCGCATCATGTGGCTCGACGGTCTGGAGCCGGGCGTGAACAAGGGCGGTGCCGTCGATAGCCATGCCCGCTACATCTACCTTCACGGCACGAATCAGGAGCACAAGCTGGGCGGCCCGGCGTCCCACGGATGTCTCCGCTTTTCCAACGCCGACATCGAGCGGCTCTTCGAGCTCGCCCGCGATGTCGAGGTTTTTTGTCTCGTAAAATAGAAGGGGTTGTGACCATGCAGATACAGACGCTCGAAGATCTCGGAGGACGTCCGCGCAGCAAATTGCCGCGCCTTCTCTCGTTGCTTGCGCTCGCCATTGCTGCCGCCGCCGGGGCTTACGCGCTTTTCGGGAAAAAGGAGGCCGGCGGCGCTGTCGAAGCCGCAGCCGCGCCCGCCGCGGAAACTGCGGCCGCCGAAGCGCCGC
>JAFSUV010000243.1 GCA_017450425.1 Kiritimatiellia bacterium | reverse complement strand
GTCGGGGTCCTGCCGCAGCGCGCGCCGGATGGCCTCGGCGAAGCTCGGCACGTCCGCGCCGATTTCGCGCTGCGTCACGACGGACTTCTTGTGGTGGTGGTAGTATTCGATCGGGTCTTCGATTGTGATGATGTGGGCCGAGCGGTTTTCGTTGATGAAGTTGATCATCGACGCGAGCGTGGTCGTCTTGCCCGAGCCGGTAGGGCCGGTCACGAGCACGAGGCCGCGCGGCTTGTAGAGGAGTTCCGTGACCTCTTCCGGCAAGCCGATTTTGGAGAGCGGGATCATGTTGTTGGGGATCTGCCGCAGCACGATGCCGATCGCCCCCTTCTGCTTGAACACCGACACGCGGAAACGCGCCCTGTCGCCGAACGCCAGGCCGAAATCCGCGCCGCCGTTGGTGCGGACGCTCTCGATTTGCGCTTCGTTGCACACGGCGTGCATGAGCACTTCGGTGTCTTCGGGCTCTAGCACCGGCATGTCGAGCGGCGTGAGCTCGCCGTGTATGCGCAAAACCGGCGGATCGCCGACTGCGATGTGGAGGTCGGAAGCGCCGAAATCGCAGGCGGCTTCCATGAGTTCGTTCATTAGTTCGGGTTCGACTGGCATGGCGTTGACTTTCTCGATGGGGTGCCGCCGGTTAACCGGACGGCGCGCGCAAGTGTACCACAAGTCGGGTTTTCGCGGTTGGCGGCACGGCGAACGGCAAACCGCGCTTTAGGCTATAATGCGGCGCAGACAAGGTCAGCACGACATGAAACGCGACAAAGTTTTCAAAATCGATCCCGAATCGGCGCCGTGGGGCTTGCGAAACCCCGTTTCCCGCTTTCTCGTGGAAAAGGCGGTTGGGCTGCCGAAGCTCGACAGAATCATACACGACGCCCGGAGGGTGCAGGAGGCCGGCGAGGAGGTCGAGTTCGTGCCCGCCGTGCTGCGCGGCATGAACATCGCCGTGGAGGTGTCCGACTCCGATTTGGCGCAGATCCCGAAAACCGGGCCGGTTCTGCTCGTGTCGAACCACCCGTTTGGCGGCATAGAGGGCGTTGTCCTCATGGACATCCTCCGCCGCGCCCGGCCGGACTACAAGGTGATGGCCAACTACGTCCTTGCGGCGATTCCCGAAATGCGCAAGGACTTCATCTTCGTCAACCCGTTCGGCACGGCGTCTGCCGCAAAGGCGAACATACGCCCGCTGCTGGAGTGCGTGAAATGGCTGCGCGGCGGCCACGCCATAGGCGTGTTCCCGGCGGGCGAAGTTTCGTCCATAGACTTGAAGCGCCGCCTCGTGCGCGATCCGCCGTGGAGCGAAACGATCGCCTCGCTCGCGCGCAAGACCGGCGCCACCGTGGTGCCGATGCATTTTTGCGGACGCAACCCCGCGCTTTTCCAGCTTGCCGGGCTGGTGCACCCCAGGCTGCGCACCGTGCTGCTGCCGCGCATGACGGCCCGCCAGAAGCGCCACACGATTACGGCCTACATCGGGCGTCCGATCTCTCCCGCGGAAGTCGCCCGGCAGGGCTCGGACAAGGAGCTCACGAGCCTGATGCGCCTGCGTTCGTACGCGCTCGAGGGCCGCGCTCCGGCGAAGAAGCGCTTTTTCCGCCTGCCCCGCCGCAAGGCCGCGGCCGCGCGCATGGAGGAAATCATCGCGGAAACGCCGCGCGAGCAGATCGAAGCCGCGCTTTCGGCGCTTCCGGCTTCGGCGCACCTCGCGTCCGGATCGGGACTCGAGGTTTACATGGCTAAACTTCCGCCAGACAATCCGGTCATGCGCGAGATAGGCCGTCTGCGCGAAATTACATTCCGGGCGGTCGGCGAGGGCACGGGGCGCGCGACCGACGTCGATGTGTTCGACCCCAACTACAACCACCTTTTCCTCTGGGATCCGAAGGCGCGTCTCGTCGTCGGCGCGTACCGGCTCGGACTCGCGCCGGAAATCGTCGCCAAGTTCGGCGTTGCGGGGCTTTACACGCATTCGCTTTTCCGCTATTCGGCGAAACTTGTGGAAAAGTGCGGCCCGTGCATCGAAATGGGCCGTTCATTCGTGCGCCCGGAGTACCAGCGCGCGTTCGCCCCTCTCATGATGCTTTGGAAGGGGATCGGCGCGTTCATCGCCGCAAATCCGCAGTACCACAGCCTTTTCGGCCCCGTTTCCATAAGCGCTTCCTACAGGGACGAATCGCGCAACCTGCTGCTGCGCTCGCTGCGGCTCTCGAATTTCGCCGGCGAATTCGCCCGGTTCGTGCGTCCGCCGCGTCCGCCGCGCCGCGGCCGCCGCTCGGAGTGGAACGGCAAGGACTACGAGCGCCTGGTGGCGGACACGGATCTCGTCGGCGCCATCATTTCCGATCTGGAGAGCGACAGGAAGGGCATCCCGGTGCTCGTCAAGCAATATCTCAAATTGGGCGGGCGGATTCTCGCGTTCAACGTCGATCCAGACTTCGGCGATTGCATCGACGGCCTGATTCTCGTTGACCTGCGCCGCACGGATCCGAAAGTGAGGGCGCACTACATGGGTGCCGACGCGGACATGCGCTTCCGCGAATTTCACGGAGTTTAGCGATATGGAACGCACTAAAAAAACGCGCGCCGGCGCCGAGGACCGGATCCCGGAGGTCGCATCGTACGGATTCTGCTCCGCGCTTGCGTCGTGGCTTCACCTTGCAGGTTTTTCGGCGGCCGCTTTCGTCGCGGTCGCGTCGCCTTGGTTTTTTTCCGCCTGGGAGATGTGGTGGTTCTGGTCGATGTCGGCGGTCCTGTGCGTCGCGCTCATCTGCAGCGGCGCCGCGACTGTTCTCGACGAAGCCGTGCTGCGCCCTTCCGGTCTGCTGGAGCCGCACCACAGGCACGTTCCGACCCGCGCCGTGGTGCTTCTCGCGCTGTGCGTCCCGTTTCTCGCCTACGCCGCGCTGCGCGGCGGTTTCCCTTCCGGCGCCGGCAGTCCGCTGGTGGCGATGGAGCGGGAGCGCAGCCTCATGCTGTTTTTCACGCCGATTGCGCTTGCCCTCGTGCATTTGCTCTCTTCGCGCACCCGCTGGCGCGCCGTGCTTTTGCGGATCCTGCTGTGGAATTTCGTGCTCGTGTGCATCTGCGCCGTGGCGACGCACTTTGCGAACAACGACACGCAAATCCTCTGGGTTGCGGCGAACGATTTCACATACGTCGGGCGGGCTTCGGCGCCGTTCTACTGCCCGAATCATTTCGTCGATTTCGCCGCGTTCGGCTTCTTCGCCATGCTCTCCGTGGCCTTGACGCCGCGCGTGAAGCTGCGGACATTCCTGCCGGTCGTCGCCGGAGCCGCGTTTTGCGCCATTTCCGCGTTTTTGTCGCTCTCGCGCGGCGGCGTCGCGGCCATGTTCGCCGCTTTTGCCGTGGGCGTTCCGGCGCTCGCCTTCCTTCCCCGCAGGCGATGGGTGGCGCTCGTCGCGGGTCCGGTCGCGGTGTTGGCGATCGCGGGCGGCATCGCGGCCGTCAGGTACACGGACAACCCGCTCATGGATCGCGTCGTCCACCACAGTCTCTGGAAGACCTTCGAAAATGCGGAATCGTTCGAGGACTTTTCCAAAGAGTTTTCGGACGTGTTCTGGTACAAGTTCGACCGCGGGCAATACATCGGGTCGGCGCTTCGCGCCTGGAAGTCGAATCCGGTCTGGGGTATCGGGCCGGGGCAGCACTCGAACCGGTGGGCGCAGTTCGAGGCGTCGTCCGACGGCGTGCGTCCGACCCTTCCGGATCTGTCCGACATGGTGCGCCCGCGCCACGCCGGTTACGAAAAGCACCTGTACGAGGTGCACAGCGACTGGACGCAGCTGCTGGAGGAATACGGCATCGTCGGCGTCGTGCTGTTCCTCGTGCCGGCGGTTGGTCTCATGGTCGTGCTGGTGCGCCGCATACGCCCGTGCGCCGCCGGGGACGCGCGCTCGATCGACAGGTCCGTCGCGCTTGCCGCATCGATGTGCTTCCTGATGCTCTGCTTCCACTGCGCATTCGACTTTTCGCTGCAAATCCCGGCCATAACGTGGCTGTTCGCCACGCTTTGCTCGCTTGCCGTCCTCTCGGAAGGCGAGGCGGCGTAGCGCAAACCGGAGGAGCGCCGGAACGCGGCTAGAAGGTTATGCCGGCGTAGAGCTGCAGCATAAGGATGTCGATGTCGGCCTTCTTGTCGAACCGTTCGCGCGCGGCGACGATCGCCGCCGTGTCGCGCTCTTTCGACTTGATCGAGCCGTCGATCGAGAGCCACTGCGCCCTGCCGCCCACGATGAAGCACGTGTTTTCGTCCATGGGCAGTATTACGGAGGTGTCGAGCGAGACCGAAAACAGGTCGATGTCGAGGTCCTTTTCGCGGTGCGAAGAGCTTGTAAACGGCTTTGTGCTGCCGGAATAGGAGAAAAATCCGGTTGAAGCGCGCGTGACCCATTGCACGTAATCGTCGGCTCCGACCCTTAGCTCCAGCCCGAGTCCGGCGAACGGCGCGCCGGCGCCGATGAAGGCCGAGGACGAACCGCCGACGACGAAATCCACGGGTGGATTCTGGTAAACCGCCGTGCCTCGCGCCCGCCCGGCGTCGATTTTCCATTTGCCGCCGGCGCCGAGAAGGCCGAGGTCGAGCTCCGGGATGAGCGTGACGCCCGTGCCGAGCGCGATGGAAAATGGGGTGATGGCGAAAAGCGCACTTCCCATGCCGCCGGAAAATTCGGAGGAAAACTTGCTTCCGGCCGGTATCTTCATGTGGTCGAACGACCTGCCGCCGTACGAAACGTCGTCCTCGAGCCCGATGTAGTAGTCGCGGCGGGCCGTGGCGGAGGCGTCCAGCTCGAACAGCGCAAGGTCGAACCTGAAGGAGACATAGTGCCAGTAGTGCTCGTAGTGCAGCCCGTAGGAAGTCCAGGGCGCGTCGAATCCGAAATCCTTGAGCTTCCACGATTCGGCAAGCGCCTGCTTGGAGTTCTGCCCGGTCGCTTCGTAGTAGGCGCGAAACGTTTCGTCAATGCTTCCTGAGAGCGAAGCGACGGAACCGTACGAAAACGACCATTGGGAGTTGCGGTCGTCCGGCACGAAAACGCCCCACTCGAGCCCGGCATGCGTTTTTCCGGGCATTGCGGCGATGCACAATGCGATGGCGGCGCACGGCAATGCGCCGTGCGAACGGAAAATGGAACGGGAGCCTGCGGCGCCGGCGGTTTCTGCGACTTTCATTGTTTCAAATCCGTGCGTTTGGATCAAACCCATGCGTTCAGCTTTATTTGTCTCCTGCGCGCCAGAGTAGCAAAATCGTGTGCAAAGTTCAATCGTGCTGATCGGGCAGAATTATCCCGATTTTTTCGGGATAAATTGTCCCGAAATCTCACAAACCCATTGAAAATATTGGGGTTCGTGCAAATTGTCAGCGCCCAAAAATCGGTACCGACTTTTCAATAATCGTCATTTTTTTTTGCGAAAAAGCGTGGC
>JAFSUV010000242.1 GCA_017450425.1 Kiritimatiellia bacterium | reverse complement strand
GCGATGGCCGCGGCGGGCGCTTCGGCGCTTGCGGTGGTGCCGGTCGCCACGAGTCCGGCGCAGGCCGTTTCGGACATGGCCGCGCTGCCCGTGCTGCCGCGATCTGCCGCCAGGCGCCCTACACGCCGCGGCGGCAATACTTGACGCCCTGCGCGGCGAGGCGCGGCAGATGCGCGGCGAGACGCACGCGAAACTCCGCGAACTTCCGCGCCGCCGCGCCGCCGCACCACAGCGATTCGGCGATCGCGCAGGCCCTTGGATACGCCATGTAGTCGAGGTGGTCGCGCGTGGCGATGTACTCGGTCCAGAGTTGCGCCTGGCCGCCCATGACGGCGCCTTGCGCCTCCTGCGGGATTCCGGCGAGCGGATCGAACTGCCAGACGCCCGGCAGCGTGAGAAGCCCGCCGATGGCGAGCGGCTCTTCCGAAACGGGTTCGGCCTGGTAGTAGTCGAGGTAGGTGTGCGACGTCGGGGCGCGCACGATCTTGTGCCCTGCCTTGGCGGCTGCGGCGATGTCCAGGTTCTGGTGATGGCTGCGCCAGTGCATGACGGCGGCCGAGGGCTCGACGCCGCCTTCCAGGATTTCGTCCCATCCGATGAGCCGCCTTCCGTGGGCGGCGAAGAACTTCTGCATTTCGGACGTGAACCACGACTGCATCTTGCGCGGCTCGTCGAGGCCGCGCAAGGCCATCAGGCGCTGGCAGTCCGCGCTCTCCTCCCACGCCTTTGTCGGGGCTTCGTCGCCGCCGATGTGGAAAAACCTGCCGGGAAACAGGTCGAAGAGCTCTTCCCAGACGCCTTTGCAGAATTCGACGCACTTGTCGTCGAGCGAAAGCACGTTTTGCGATATGCCCCAGCGGTCGCGCACCTTTACGTCGGCGAAAACGCCGGTCCCGAGCTCCGGATAGGCGGCAATCGCGGCTTCCATGTGGCCGGGCATGTCGATCTCGGGGACGATCGCGACGTGGCGGCGGGCGGCGAACTCGACCACGCGCCGGATGTCGCTCTGGGTGTAGAACCCGCAGTGCGGGGTGTCGTCCCAGACATGGGGCCACGTGCAGTGGTGGCCGCTTATCGTGCGCTCGCGCACCGATCCGACTTCGGCGAGTTTCGGATAGCGCTTGATTTCGACGCGCCAGCCCTGGTCGTCCGTGAGATGCCAGTGGAACACGTTCATGCGGTGCTGCGCCAGAAGCTCGATGAAGCGGCAGACGTCGTCCGCCGAAAAGAAGTGGCGCGACACGTCGAGCATGAGGCCGCGCCAGCGGAACGCCGGCGCATCCTCGATGCGACATTCCGGCAGCGCGAGTTTCCCGCCTTCGCGCACCGCCGAAAGCTGCCGGAGAGTCTGCACGGCGCGGGCGAGGCCGGCCGCGGACTCCGCCTTGGCGACGATGCCCGACGCGGCCGAAACCTCGATTTCATACGCTTCGGGCAAAAAGCCTTCGGCGTCCGGCTTCGGATCGCCCGTTTGCACGAGGGTGAGGCGCGCCGTGCCTTCGCTGACTTGCGGGGCGGGCGAAAAGCCGGCTTCCTGCAGGTATTCGGCAAAAAGCCCGGCTGCGGCGCGGGCGCCGCTCCCGCCGGCAAACCCGATTTCGGACCCGGCGGCGATTTCGACTTCTCCGCCGGTCGCCTTGAACGATTTGGGGCATGGCACGATCGGTGCGTTCATGGCTGTATGAACTTTGCTGGATGGTGTTCGGTCCTTTTGTTGCGCCCGGCTTTCCGCCTAGGCGATCGCTTTGGCGATTTCGGCGACGACTTCGTCCACGGTGAGGCGCGTCGTGTCGATGCGGATCGCGCCTTCGGGGACTTTTAGCGGCGCCGTGGCGCGCGAGGAATCGATTTTGTCGCGCGCAAGGAGCGAGGCCTTGACTTCGGCCTCGGTCTGCACGAAACCCTTTCCGGCGTCTTCCTTGCGGCGGCGGCGCGCCCGTTCGTCCGGATCGCAGTCGAGGTAGAAGCGGTGCGGGGAGTCGGGATAAACCACCGATCCGATGTCGCGGCCTTCCACCACGATGTCGCCAAGCGCCGGCATGTTGCGCAGCCACTTCGTCACGATCGCGCGCACTTCCGGCACCGCCGACACCGGGCTTACGTGCGCATTGATTTGCGGCGTGCGGATGCGGTCGCCCGGCTCTTCGCCGTTGAGTTCGTAGGCGACGCGGTTTCCCTTCACGACGAAATCGACCTTCACGCCCTTGCAGAAGGCGGCGACCGCGGCGGCGTCCGAGGTGTCCACACCCGCTTCGAGCGCCTGCCATGTCATGATGCGGTAAAGCGCGCCGGAATCGACGAACAGGACGCCGAGTTTTTCCGACACGGCGCGCGCCGTGGTTGACTTGCCCGATCCGGCCGGGCCGTCGATGCAGATTACTTTGTTCATGGCGCTACTTTCCGGGGAAGGCGAGGAGCGTCTCGACCGGACGCCCGGCGAGTTTTCCCGCGCGCGCGCCGAAGCCTTGCAGCTCCACGACGAAAAGAATCATGGCCACTTCGCCGCCGAGGCGCTCGACGAGCGAACAGGCCGCCGCCATCGTGCCGCCGGTGGCGAGCAGGTCATCGACGAGCACGACCTTCTGGCCGGGGCGGATCGCGTCCTCGTGCATTTCGATCGTCGCCTCCCCGTATTCGAGCGAATACGTCTCGGAAACGGTCTTGCGCGGCAGTTTGCCTTTCTTGCGGATCGGGACGAACGCCTTGCGGAAACGGTCGGCGAGCGGTGCGCCGAAGATGAAGCCGCGCGATTCGACGCCGGCCACGATGTCGAAGTCCGTCTCCATGAGGCGCGCCTCCATCTCCTGGCAGCAGAGCCTGAAGCCGGCGCCGGAGTCGAGGATGCCGGTAATGTCGCGGAAAAGGACTCCCGGCGCCGGGAAGTCTGGGATTTCGTGGATGTATTCGCCGAGCGATTTCATTGCGGTGTCCCTTCCTGGCTTCAGCCCCGCGAATAGTTCGGCGCTTCGCGCGTGATGCGGATG
>JAFSUV010000014.1 GCA_017450425.1 Kiritimatiellia bacterium | reverse complement strand
GGTCGCGTCCGTCGCAGTTCCAGCCTTTTCGCTTGGCATCCGCAAATCCGTCTGGCGGATTTCCGGCGACGACTTTCGCCTTTTCATGTCTCCCCCGATGGCCGGCGACCTGCGAGTCCGCATCTCGCTGCCGCCAGCCTGATCGACGCACGAAATGAACGCTCAAACCGCAAATCGGCCCTTCGCGATGATCGGGACTTCGCGCAACGTCCCCGACCTTTTCTGGCTCACCCGTTTCGACGCCCCCGATCCGGTGTGCGCGGTCGCGTGGCCGGGCGGCGAAACGCTTCTCGTCGTAAGCGCGATGGAGCTCGGGCGGGCGCGTCGCACCGCCGCCGCGGGTTGCACGGTCGAAACGGTCGAAACGCTCGGACTGCCGCAGCGCGTGCGCTCTTCGCAGGGCGCAACGCTGGCCGCAGTGCTTTCCGGGCGGAAAGTGAAAACCGTCTCAGTCGATGCCTCCTTTCCCGTCGGTGCCGCGCGGCTGCTTGAAAAGGCCGGCGTCAAAGTGGGCGTCGCGACGGCAAGTCCGTTCGCCCGGTCCCGCCAGGTGAAGTCGGAAGCGGAAGTGAGGTGCATCCGAGAGTGCCAGCGCGCCGCGCGGGCTGCGGAAAACGCCCTCCGGCTTGCGATCCGGGCGTCCGAGCCGGATTCGCGCGGCCGGCTCGTGTACGACGGCGCGCCGCTTACGAGCGAACGCGCGCGGCTCATCGTGCGGGGCGTGCTGGCTGCGAGAGGCGCTCTCGACATGGACGGCACGATCGTCGCCGGCGGCGTCCAGGCCGCCGATCCGCACGAGAGCGGCAGCGGGCCTCTCAAAACCGGCCAGACGATAGTCGCCGACATTTTCCCGCGCTCGTTGAAGTCCGGCTATTGGGGCGACATGACGCGCACACATTTCCATGGCCGGCTTTCGCCGCAACTGCGCAAGATGTACGACGCCGTGGCCGAGGCGCAGAAAATCGGAATCGCGGCGGTGAAGCCCGGCGTTTCCGGGGCGGCCGTCCACGCCGCCGTTAAGGATTTCTTCGAAAGGCGCGGCTTCAAAACCGGACGCGACGCTTCCGGCCGGCCCTACGGTTTCATCCATTCCACGGGGCACGGGGTCGGCCTCGAAATACACGAAGAGCCGCGCCTTTCGCCGAGCGGGTCGCTTCTGCGCCCCGGCATGGTCGTCACGGTCGAGCCGGGCCTCTACTACCCCGGCGTCGGCGGCGTGCGCATCGAAGACACCGTGCTTGTCGTCCCGTCGGGCTGCGAAATCCTTTAGCGCCGCCGCGCCGCGCGCGGCGTGAGGCCGGTCGCGCGGCGAAAGGCGTTGGTGAAGTGCGCGGCGTCGCAGAAGCCGCATTCGCGCGCGATGGCCTTGAGCGGACGGTCGGTGCGGGCGAGCAGGAGTTTCGCCCGGGCCAGGCGCTGCCGCGCGATCTCCTTCGCCGGTGCGCTGTCCAGCTCGGCGGCGAAGAGCCGCCCGAGGGTCGCGCGGGAGATCCCCATCTCGCGCGCCAGATCGGCGGCGCCGTAGGCGTCGCCGAGGTGGCGCGCGATGAGCGAAAGCGCCTTGCGCATGGCGGGCGATGATGCGGCCACGGTGTCGGTGGAGCGGCGCACCGAAATGCCCAGCGGCGGCACGAGGGTCGGCCCGGACGGCGCCTCTGCGCCTTCCATGAGCCGGTCGAGGAGCGCCGCGCATTCCCACCCGATGCGCTTTAGGTCGTGCCGGACGCTTGAAATCGTCACTCTCTGGTTTTCGCAGATGAGCGGCTCGTCGTCGCACCCCAGGATGGCGACCTCCTCCGGCACGGCCAGTCCGGCGTCAAGCGCGACGTCGAGCGCCCGCGCCGCGTCGTTGTCGTTGAAGGCGAAGAGCGCCAGCGGCTTGGGCGCAGCCTTTAGCCGCTCCGACAGCCACGCGCCAAGCGCTTTCCAGTCGTCGTAGCACTGTTCGTCGCATTCGCGCCGCCACACCCACTTTAGCGGTTTGCGCCCCGGATCGCCGCCGCGCCAACTCTCCGCAAAGCCGGCGAGCCGCAGTTTTTCCACCTCGGTCCAGTCCTTGGCGAAGAAGGCGGCGTTGCGGAAGTGCCGCTCGGCGAAATGCTCCGCCGCAAGCGCGCCGATCGCCCGGTGGTCGCCCACTACGCGCGGCAGCGCGAGTTCGGGATGGCAGATCGAAAGATCCACCACCGGAATGCCGCGCGAGGCCAGGCCCTGCGCGAAGGCCGCCATGCGCGGCTGCCGCGCCCGCAGCATCACGAGCGCCCCGTCGCCCGTCCAGCCGCGCGGAAGGGACGACCGGTCCTCCACCGCAATGAGCCACCCGTGCTCCTTCGCGTACGCCGCAATCCCATCCAGACGCATCTTCGACGTGTATCCCAACTGAAGCAGGACGCTCTTCGTTCTCATCGTGACAGTGTCTCCTTTGCGGCCGATTATACTCGCATTCCATCGCGCTCCGGCGTTGAGGCGAGCGCGGGAGTCGTTTTCCGGTATAATGACGGCAAAATACGCAAAGACAACACCGAACGACGACTCATACGGCAAAATGAACTCCTCGAGGCATTTCCCATTTTCCGCCCTCTCCGTGGCGCTTGTTTTCTCCGCAGCCGACGCCGGCGCGACCGATGGTCGCTACCGCGATTTCGTCATCGGCGAACGCGCCGGCGGCATGGGCGGCGCGGCGATCGCCGTCGCAAGCGACGTCGATGCCGTCTTCTACAACCCCGCCGGTCTTGCGCAGTCGCGCGGCGACAGCATCTCGCTCTCCGCAAACCTCTACGGAATGCAGAACTACGCGATCAAGGGCGGCCTGGAGTGGGGCGGCGACGAAAAGAGCGAGTCGTTCGTGACGATTCCCGGCGCGATGGGCGGCGTGTCGCGCCTTTCGGACGAATGGGTCTTCGGTTTCGGCGCGTTTGCGCCCAAGCAGGAAAAGCGCCACCTCGTCACCGCCGATTCCGCCCGCCGCAACTTCTCCAACTACGACTACGACGACCAGACGCTCTGGCTCGGCCCGGCGATTGCATGGTCTCCGGCCGGCTCCGGCATTTCAGTCGGCGCCGGGCTGTACGCCGTGTATCGCGAATGCAAGATTTCGCGCAGTACGTTCAGTACCGGCGAATACGCCATGAACGGGGCGATCGACCTGTCGGTGCTCGGCGTGCTTGCCGCTGCGGGCGTCCAGATCGACCTTGGCGACGGCTGGAGGGCCGGTGCCGTGATCCAGTCGCCGAATGTCCGCGTGTGGGACGACGGCACGTTCAGTCTCAACGCTTCCTTCGACAGGCGCGGAGCGGACGAAGACGCGGGCTACTACTCGACGGACGTCCGGGCGGACAACTACATCCCGTTCCAGCTCGGCGTCGGCATCGGCCGCACGGTTCCGGGCAAGTGGGGCTTCTCCCTCGACGCCAACTACCACCCGTCCGCCAATTTCGACTTCATGCGCTGGAACATCGACGGCGCACGCGTTTCGGAGTCGATCCACATGCATTCGGTTCTCGACGCCGGTCTCGGCGGCGAACTGATCGTCGCGGAGCGCTACCCGATCCGCGCCGGCGTTTACACGGCGTTTTCTTCGATCCGGGTGCCTGAAGATCCCGAGGACTCCGACTTCATCACTTCGGACGTGGACATGTACGGCGTCACATTCAGCATCGGCCGCCGCAGCGAAAACATGATCGTCAACTTCGGCTTCGACGTCGCCTTCGGCAGCGGCCACGACTTGGCGGAGGGCTATTCCGGCAAGAGGGTCCGCACCGACTGCGACCGCCGCGTCATGCTCACCACCGTGAGCACCACGTATTTCTTCTAAAGCACGTCCCTAGTCGCAAAAGCGCGGCCTTAGCCGCAAAGGGCGCAAATTCCGCAAGGATTTGCGCCCTTTGCGCTATTTTCGGCGGGTTTGCCCGCTCTGCGACAAATCTTCAATTTTTACGGCCATATTTGCAAGAAAAATTCATTGCGATTTTCTCTCTGGTTTGGGATAATCCCTTGCGTGAACTGCGAAACCATATACTCCTGGGTGGCGGACTTGCCGATCGTCGATTGGCACAACCACCTCGACTTGGCGGCGCTCGCGGCCGATGCGCCGCTGGGGTCGCTCTACTCCACTTGGGTCGCGCCCGATCCCTACAAGCATCGTGCGATGCGCATCTGCGGCGAGCCTGAGCGCCTCATCACCGGTGATGCTTCCGAGGCCGAAAAGTGGGCCGCATGGAAGCGCACCCTGCCCAAACTCGTCGGCAACCCGCTCTTCGACTGGGCCAGGGCCGAACTGGCGGTGCTGGGGCTTGACGGTTCGGAAAATGTGTCGCTCTCCGGCTGGACGCCGTCGAAGATTCTGCGCAAGTTGCGCGTCGAGGCGATTAGCCCGTGCGTGGGGAAGAGCGGCCTTTCGCCCAGGGTTGCGCAACCCGGCGCGGGAGCGCCGGGTGCAAAACCCCGGATCATCCCCTCCCTGCGGCTTGACTTCGGCGATGAGGTGCCGCTCGAAACGCTGGAGCGCTTCCACGCCGCCGGATGCCGCGTGGTGGACATCTCGGTTGACGACGCAGCGGCCCTGGCGGGTTTTGCACCCGGCGCTCCTGCGCCGGGTCGCGCAGACTTGCGCGAAACGCCTGGTTATGCACCCGGCGCTCCTGCGCCGGGTCGCGCAGACTT
>JAFSUV010000241.1 GCA_017450425.1 Kiritimatiellia bacterium | reverse complement strand
ATGGCGGCGACAGCCGCCGCAGTGACGAGAGAGAGATGACGTGTGACGAGTTTCATGTTTTTTCCTTTCGAGATGTTGGTCGGAATACGGGGCAGCCAAACCGCCGCAACTTTTCAACCTTTCAACTTTTCAACCTTCAACTTGCGGCAGCGTCGCTGCCGCGCCGCTACCGCAAGACCATGATGAAGCCGGCGGGTTCATCGGAGCGGAAGCGGTCGAGGGTGTTCGCGGAGACGAAGTCCTTCGAGACGAACGACGAGAACGACGCGATTCCGGACGCCGCGGAGGCGCGCGAGAAGACGAAGGAGTCGAAGTCGTCGAGCGATGCGTCGCTAGTGCCGCTGGCGGCCCAGTAGTCGCTCTGGTCGGGGAAGCCGTCGCTCACGGCGACGGCCGCGCGCGTGACGGAAGCGGCCAGCAGCAGCGCCGCCGCATACGCGATCATTCTGCAGTTGTTCATTTCCTGGGTGTCCTTTCCTGTTCGAGGCAGGGCGCAACGCCCCGCGACGCAGCCAATGATAGCGGATGCCTTCCGCAATTCGTGGATGAATCGGACACCTGTTTCTGGAAGAATCAAACACGATTCGCAAGGATCCAGCGCCGGACGGTCATGCCCGTGCGGTCGCGGAACACGTGCCGGAACACGTCCGAGGAGGAGTAGCCGCATCGGGAGGCCACGATGTCGGGCGGCGTTCCTCCGCGCAGAAGCTCCCTGGCGCGCGCCAGCCGCGCACCGTGGATCTCGGAGAGGATCGTCCGTCCGAGAACCGTGCGGAAAAGGCGGTCCGCGAGGGTGCGGCAGACTCCCATGCGGCGGGCGACGGCGGGCGGAGCGAAGCCCTCTTCGCAGGCATGGAGGCGGATGAACTCCAGGGCGTCGACGACGCGTCGGTCGCGCGCGAAGCGGGAGGAGGCGCGCAGCACGACGCGCCACGGCGGAAGGGTGCGCGAGCCGGGGCGGCGCAACGGGCTGCGCATCCACCCGTCGAGAAGCGCCGCGGCCGATTCCGCCTCGACGGCGCGATCGAGCGCGACGCTCGAAAGCGAAGGCTTCGTGGCGTCGCAGAGCTGCGCGTTGTCTCCGACGCCCACGACGGCCACGTCGTCGGGGACGCGCAGTCCGGCCACGGCGCAGGCCGAGAGGACCGCTTCGCCCACGATGTCGGTCGACGCGAACACGCCGCACGGCTTCGGAAGCGAGGCGATCCAGCGGGCAAGCGGGCGTCGGAACCGATGGCAGGTCTTTCCCGCCGTTTCGATGCAGTGGCGAAACGCGACGCCGCGCTCGCGGCTCCACGCCGTGTCCGTTGGCGCCGGAACGTAGGCGAAGTCGCCGTATCCGGAGAGGAGAAGCGCTCGCGCGGCCGCGGCGGCGATGGCGGCGGAATCCCAGCAGACCGTCACGGGCCGTTCTTCCGGCGGAAAGTCCTCGCGGGCGGAGCGGTGCACGAAGACGGCGGGAACGCGCGGTCCGAAGCACGCCCGGACTTCGGCCGGAGCGAGGGCGCCGCGCCAGACGGCGATGCCGTCGGGGTGCAGCAGACGCGCGAGTTCGGCGATGGACCCGGCGCTGCGCGACGAGCGCGAAAGCCGCGCGGAGCCGTCCGGGTCACGGGATACCTCGGCGGAGAAGAAGTCCCAGCGGCGCGCCTCCGCCTTGCGCCGGAACGCGTCCAGACCGTCGCGCGCGCGGTGGTCGTCGCCCGGCAGAAGCATCAGGACGCACCGCCCCTGCGTCGCCCCCGCCGAAGCGGTCCGGAGCGGAACGTCACGGACGTTGTCGGCGGGTTCCCCGGTCTTCCGTTTTGCGGCCATTTCGCGCTCCGTGCGGTGAACGGCCCGGCCCCCGGCCGCGCCAGAAGCGTTCCGTCGCGTTCGGCGGGCCGAAATCGGAGAGGCGCCCACGCGCTACCGCCTGCACATGAGCGGGACGGGGGAGAGGCCCTCGGGGCGGTCGTAGAGCTCGCAGTGGCAGTCGCCCAGGTGCTTCACCTTGAAGCCGTTCGCCTTGTATTCCTCGTAGTCGAAGGCGTTCAGCTCGTCGATGGCGATCTGGTGGAACTTGTCGAAGTCCGGCCACCACTCCCAGCCGCTGCCGAAGTCGTTGTAGAGGTAGGCGTCGGCGCACTGCTTGCCGAGTTCCGGCGTCACGTAGATCGCGCCCATCGCGAGGACGTTCTCGCCGTTGCCGGTGATGGCGCGGAAGGCCGCCGGGACGGACTCCACCACGCCCGCGTGGACGCCCGGGCACTTCGATGCCGCGATGTGGATGCCCATGCCGGTGCCGCAGAAGATCATCGCGCGCTCGAACTCCTTCTCCGCGATCATCGCGCCCACCCTGAGGCCGATGCGGTGGAACATCAGTTCCGTGTCGTTCGGATCGGAATCTGCCTTGACGCCGATGTCGGTGATCGTCCAGCCCTTCTTCTCCAGGTATTCCCTGATGGCCTCCTTCAGCGGGTAGCCCGCGAAGTCGGCTGCCATGAGCAGTTGCTTGTCCTTGATTGTTTTCATGGTGTTTCCTCCGTTGTGCCACGAAGTCTAGCAGACGGCGGCAACCGGCGCAAGTTCGATCCGGGCCGCGCGGATCGGTGCGCGGCGCAACCTTTTTTCGCGGGTCATGGGAGTGTGGTAGAATCGTCCACCATGAAAGTCATCATCGTAGGGGCGGGTTTTACCGGCGTCCGGCTGGCGCGGTCGCTCGCCGATTCGGGAGCGGAAGTCGCCCTTGTTGAGAACGATCCGGACAAGGCGCGCGTCGCCCGCGAACAACTCGATTGCGCCATTGTCGAGGCGGATGGCAACAGTCCCGCCACGCTCGCCGCCGCAGGACTGGCTGACGCCGGCGCGCTCGTCGCCCTTACCGGCGATGACGAAGTGAACCTCATTACATGCGCACTCGCAGATGCCGCCTTTCCCGGAGTGCGCAAACTCGCCCGTGTCCGCAACTACACCTATTACGAAAACGCGGCGGCGTCAGTGCCTGCCGGCGCGATGCGGCGCGACGGCCGTCCGCGCCCCGTGTTCGGCGTGGATCGAATGCTCAACCCCGACGTGGAGGCCGCCGCCGCGATCAGTCGCGCCATCGAGCACGGTGTCGTCGGCAATGTCATCGCCTTGGACGGCGGCCGTGGCGTCGTCGAGCTTGCAATCGCACCGGCCAGTCCGCTCGCCGGCGCCGCCTTGCGCGATCTGCCGGCGAAGACGGGGCGGCGAATGCTCGTCGCCTGGGTCGAAAAGCCGGACGGGGAGCTCCTGCCCGACGGCGCGACGACTCTCGCGGCGGGCGACCGCATTGGCGTTGTGACTGATGAAGACGACCTGCCGGCGCTTTCAGAACTCGCCGGAACGCCCCCGGAAGAGACGCCGCGCCGCGTAGCGGTGTTTGGCGCCGGTCTCATCGGGCGCTTCGTGGCGGAGCGGCTGCTCAATGGAGTGCGCAATCCGCCCGGCGGCTTTTTCGCGCGTTTCGGAGGCGGACGCCGCCGCCGGGAGGTTGCGCTTGTCGATCCGGATCCCGATCGTTGCCGCGAGGCGGCCCGCCTCCTGCCCGGTGTGCGCGTTCTTTGCGGCGACGTGACAGAAGACTCGTTCCTGCGCGACGAAGGTCTCGACGCCTGCGACCTTGCAGTGACTGCTTCCACGAACTACGATGGGAACCTCGTCGCGGCCGCATACCTCAAATCGCGCGGGGTTGGCCGGACTGTCGCGCTCACGGCGGGCGCCGCGTTCGATCCCGTCGCGCGCAAACTCGGCATTGATGTTGCCGTGCCTCTGAGCGATGCGGTCGTTGACGCCATTGCCGGCCACTTGCGCGGCCGCAACATCCGCGCGGTGCATTCGGTCTGCAACCGTCGCTTTGAAATCGTCGAGTGCGGCATCGCCCCGGATTCGCCGGCTGCCGGACGCCCCCTGCGCACTCTTTCCCTGCCAGGCGAATACCTTCTGCTTCTCGTGAGCCAGCCGGATGCCGCATCGTTCGAAGTTCCATCGGGCGACACTGTTCTACGGGCCGGAGGGCGCGCCGTCCTCGTTATGCGCGCCGGAAGCCGGCGCGTACCGCGTCTTTTCGGGGGCGACTGACATGTTTGCGCTTTTCCTGCGGGTGTTCGTCCATGTCTCGGCGCTTGTCAGCGTGGCGCTCGCGCTGCCGCTCGCGGTGGCGGTCCGGGACGGCGACGCCGCAGCGGCGCGCGCATTCGCATGGACGCTCTCCGCAGGACTCGCCGCGGCGGCCGGATGCTTTTTGCCGAAATGGCTCCGAGGGCGGGAGCACGGTGAACACGGCTCAGCCCCCGGCCCCGGCGACGCCATAGCCGCCGTCGGCGCGGCATGGGTCGCAGTTTCGCTTTTCGGTGCCATGCCGCTCTGGCTGAGCGGCGCGTTCGCGTCGGCGACCGATGCCGTATTCGAGAGCGCAAGCGGTTTCACGACGACTGGCGCGACCGTCCTCGCGGACGTCGAGGCCGTCCCGCGCGCGGTAAACGTCTGGCGCTGCGAGACGCATTGGCTCGGCGGAATGGGAGTAATCGCGCTTGTAGTGGCGCTCGTGCCTCTGCTGGGCGTCGGCGGATTCCGGCTCTTGAACGCCGAGTCAACCGGTCCGGAAAAAGGGCGGCTTACGGCGCGCATCGCCGACACGGCTAAAGTTCTCTGGCTTCTTTACGTCGCTCTCACGGCAATCCAGGCCGTGCTGTTGAGGCTTTGCGGGATGGACTGGCTCGATGCCGTCTGCCACGCT
>JAFSUV010000240.1 GCA_017450425.1 Kiritimatiellia bacterium | reverse complement strand
GGCAAGAAAGGCCGTCCAGTCTTCGCGCGAAATCGAATGTGGGCCGTGCTTGCAGTGCCACGAGACATCGCCCAGAAAGGGCTGCGGCGAATGCATGGCGGCGGGCGGAGGAAGGCGGTCGGCGCCGAAGAGGCGATAGACCGGCGCGACAGCCTGAACTGCGGCGAATTGAATTTCGGGCGGGGCGTAAATGTCGCCGTCCGAGGTGCAGAGATGGAGGTGGCGCGGGGCAATGCAGCCGAGAAGCGAGGCGGTGTCGAACGGAGGCGGCGGCAAGGCGCCGCGCCGCGACTCGACCTCTTCGGCGGAGAGCGCGGAGTCGGCAATCGACGTCCTGCGACGCAGCTCCGGCGAGAACCCCGCCGGGAATTTGAGATTCGGGACGAGCGTGAGCGACTTTCCTCCGCCGCCGCTCGCGCAGCAAAGGGCAAAGCGACCGTCAAACGCCGCCGCGATCACGGCGGCGAAGGCCAGGCGGCTATGTCCGGCGACAGCCACGCGCCGTGCGTCGATTTCCGGCAACGTTTCAAGGAGGTCGAGGACCCGCGCATCGCCCCACGCCCATGTCGTGAGGGCGAGCGGCGGCGCGGGACGCCGCGGCGGCGGGAAAATCCGCCAGACCGACTCCGCGGCGCCATCGAGCGCCTCGCGGCCCGGCGTGGCGCTGTAGTCGGGATAGACCCCACAATGGCAGAACGTGGCGACGGCGAATCCGGCGGCGAGGATGTCGCGCACCGGCAGGCGCTCCGCGCGGGATCCGCGCGGGACGTCCTGCGGCTTCACGCCGCGATGGAGCGGACAATCCGGCGGAATGACGGCGGGATCGTCCGCGACGGAATGGTTGCCCAGAAAGTTCGGGCAGACGAACGCCGGCGCCGGCCCAGCTGCATTGGCCGGAATGTAAACAAGGACATCGAATGAATGCGCGCCGGCTTCGTCGCGCGAGACAATGCGAAATTGCCGGCGCTTTGCATGGCCGTTGAATGCGACGCCCTCCTCCGCGAGGACGAACTCCATCCGCGCCGGACACGGAGGCATCGGGCCAAAGACCTTTTTCGCGAAGAAGTCGAGAACAAGTGGCCGCGCAACGTCAATCCACTCGGCGGCCGTCGCGATGCGGCGGCCGTCCGGCATTAGGAGTGGATTAAAGGTCGAAGCCATGCTACCTCACTATCATCGTGAACGCCGGGTCGAATGCATACATCAGTTCGTAGGCACCGATGTCGATGCGGGTCTTCCAGATGCGGGGGTTGCTGGCAAGATCGTATGACGACACGCCACCGGCGAGCATGTAGTCGATGCCGTGGTTCACGAGTGGCGACTCGCGCGAAGCCGGGGCGTAGTCGCCCGTTGCGGGTGCCGCGAAGGCCGTGTCGTCAACGACGCGGCAGGCGGAGTTGATTGCCGCGCCATCCGTGGCACAGGCCGTGAAGCGCGCGGAGGCCGCAGATGCATCGACGCCGGTGAGCGGCATCCACACGGAGTTGCCGCCGTCCCCGGTGGCTCTGTTGCCGTAGATGACGGTGTTGGCGATCGTCGCGGCGGCGGTTTTCACGACAACGCCGCCGCAGCTCTTGCCCTTGTTGCCCGCGACGGTGCAGTTGAGCAGTTTTGCGGAGCCTTCCACGCAAACGGGGACGACCGATTGCACGGTGTTCGTGAAGAGGCAGCTTTCGATGACGCCGCCGCGCGCGTAGAGGCTCGTGCCGCAAGGGTGCTTTTCGATGAGGTTGAGATTGGTCGAGAGCTTTCCGCCGGTGAGGATACAGCGCGACAGCCGGCCGCCTTGAAGGAAGACGTTGCCGCCGGCCGTCGAGTAGCGGTCCACGATCCCGTCGCGAATGATGCAGTTTTCGACCGTTCCCCCGGCGCTTTCGATCCAGACGTTTCCGCCGTTCGCGGCGGTTCCGGCGGTCAGGGTGGCGTTGGCTTCGGCGGCGGTCTGCCCGTCGGACGGCTCGTTGAGGACATGGCCACCGTAAATGGTGAGTCCGCTCACGCGAGCGTCGGCGTTGGCGAGCCGGAAGACGCGGGCGTAGCCGCACGGGGCGTTTGTGGCCGTAACCAGGGCGTCGGCGGGATCGCCCGTGGCGCCGATCACGGCGATGGGATCCGCGAGCGTGACGGCCGAAAGGTCGCCCGTTTCGGCGTAGTCGCCGGGCAGAACATAAACCGCACCGCCGGTTGCGCCGAGATCCGCCACGGCCGCGGCGATGTGGCGCATCGTGGCGGCGGGCGTGTCTCCCGCGGCGGTGTCGTCGCCGTCCGGCGAGACAAAGCGCGCCGCGACACCGTCGGAGATGTAGGCTGCTCCGAGGTCCGCCGTGTTCGTGAATTCGCCCGAAACGCCGACAATGGAGGCCACCGCCACGCCAGGGCCGGGAATGGTCGCCGAAAATGAGCCGCCCGGCTGCACCGCGCCCAGCGACACCTCGAAGGGGACGCCGTTCGTCGCGGCGCGGAGCGTCACGTCGGCCGCCGACGATTCGGCGGCGAGGGTGCCGGAGACAACGAACGAGCCGTCGGAAGCGCCAATGGAGGCATTCTCGAAATAGACGCCCGGAAGCGCACCGTAGAGCGTGATGCCGCTCACGAGCATCC
>JAFSUV010000239.1 GCA_017450425.1 Kiritimatiellia bacterium | reverse complement strand
GTCAGGAGTTCGACCCTCCTTAGCTCCAAAAATTTCCTTCATTGGGTGTGGTTATTATTGTGGTTAGTGGGCGCCCGGGAACTTGTTTCCCGGGCGTTTTTTTTCTTGCGCAAATGCCGGAGACCGCATGCCAGAGCCGTAAACTGCGGCCCGCCCGCAAGCGCACCGTAGGAGTCTGGCCTTTCAAATTTCGCTTGCTACATATTGTGTGGTTTTTGTCAAGCCCCCCGCCACGGGTAGTGTGACATTTTTTGAAAAATTTTTATTTTCCGTTGATTTTTCAACAATTACGCCGTTTTTCCCGAAAATCCTTCCTTTTTCCGGGTTGAAACATCCCCTGTCGTGTGCTAAAAACGCCTCTGCCCGACGCGCCCTGCCCTACAGCGCAAAGTCGGTGAAGCCCGTGCCGAATGCGGCGCGTGAAGGAGACTGAGACCAGGGTGCGGCCACGGCTTGAACCTGCGTCTGTTTCTCTTTTGCGGGTATTCTGTCTTTTCGCTTTTTCTTTCCGAACCTTTCACTTCAAAACAACAAACCCCTTGCAACAATCATGGTAACCGAGATCAGGAAAAGAGACGGACGCGTCGTTTCTTTCGACGAATCCAAGATCGTGAAAGCCGTTGCGCGCGCCATGCGCGAAGCGGGACACGACGACAGCGGCGACGCGACCCGCGTGGGAAGCGCGTTCCACGACATCGCCATCACATGGGACGACTCCACGGTGCCCGGCGCCGACCAGGTCCAGAACGCGGTGGAAACCGCGCTGGAGAAGTCGGGCTTCGCGGACGTCGCGAAGGCCTACTCGCTCTACCGCGCGGATCGCACCCGCGCCCGCGAGAAGGACTCCGCCCTCATGCACGTCTTCGACGAGATCACGACGCGCGATTCGCGCGACAGCGATCTGAAGCGCGACAACGCCAACGTCGATGGCGACACCGCGATGGGCACGATGCTCCAGTACGGCGCCACGGCCGCGAAGGAATACAACGAAAAATTCCTCCTGCGCCCCGAACAGGCGAAGGCCTACCGCGAAGGCGACATCCACATCCACGATTTCGACTTCTACGCCCTTACGATGACGTGCTGCCAGATCGACCTGGAGAAGCTTTTCCACGGCGGCTTTTCGACCGGGCACGGCTTCCTCAGGGAGCCGAACGACATCCGCTCCTACGGGGCGCTCGCGTGCATCGCGATCCAGAGCAACCAGAACGACCAGCACGGCGGGCAGAGCATCGCGCAGTTCGACCGCGGCATTGCGCCGGGCGTCGCCAAGACCTTCGCGAAACTCTACCGCAAAAAACTGGACGAGGCGCTGACGCTTCTCGCGCCGGAATGCACCAACGCGCCGGACGCCGAAGCGCTCAAGGCGATCTTCACGGGCGCGGAGGCGACGAGCGGCGCCAAGCCGAAACTCGAAGTCTCGGAGGCGTTCGACAACGCGCTCGCCGCCGCGCTCGGCGAATACGGCATCGGAGAAGACGTGGCGAAGAAGGCCGTGGCCTGGGCCCGCGCACGGGCGGAAAAGGAGACGGACGAGGCGACCTACCAATCGATGGAAGCGCTCATCCACAACCTCAACACGATGCACAGCCGCGCCGGCGCGCAGACGCCGTTTTCGTCGATCAACTACGGCACGGACACGAGCCCCGAGGGGCGCATGGTCGTGCGCAACCTCCTCAAGACGACCGAAAAGGGGCTCGGGCACGGCGAAACGCCGATTTTCCCGATCCAGATCTTCCGCGTGAAGGAAGGGGTGAACTACAACCCCGGCGACCCGAACTACGACTTGTTCCAGATGGCCTGCCGCGTGAGCGCGAAGCGCCTCTTCCCGAACTTTTCGTTCGTCGATGCGCCGTTCAACATCTCCTACTACAAGCCCGGCCACCCGGAGACGGAAGTGTCCTACATGGGCTGCCGCACGCGCGTCATGGCCAATGTCCACGACCCCGACCGCCAGATAAGCCCCGGTCGCGGCAACCTCTCCTTCACGTCGATCAACCTGCCGCGCCTCGCGATCGAGGCGCACGGGGACGAAGCGAAGTTCTACCGCTCGCTCGACAAGATGCTCGCGCTCGTGGCGCAGCAGCTTCTCGACCGCTTTGAAATACAGGCCAACCGCAAGGTGAAGAACTTCCCGTTCCTCATGGGCCAGGGCGTGTGGCTCGACTCGGACCGTCTGCGCTGTAACGATCCGGTGCGCGAAGTGATCAAGCACGGTACGCTCACGATCGGCTTCATCGGCCTCGCGGAAACCCTGGTTTCGCTCTACGGCCACCATCACGGCGAAAGCGAGCAGATGCAGAAGAAGGGTCTCGAGATCGTCGGCCGCATGCGCAAATACTGCGATGCGATGTCGCAGAAGACGAAGCTCAACTTCACGCTCATCGCGACGCCCGCCGAAGGGCTCTCCGGCCGCTTCATCCGCATGGACAAGAAGCGCTACGGCATCATCCCGGGCGTGACGGACCGCGACTACTACACCAACTCCTTCCACGTCCCGGTCCACTACAAGATCGGCGCCATCGACAAGATCCGCATCGAAGCGCCGTACCACGCGCTCACCAACGCCGGCCACATCACCTACGTGGAGCTCGACGGCGACATGGCGCGCAACGTGAAGGCCTTTGAATCGATCATCCGCGCCATGCACGACGCGGGCATCGGCTACGGCTCGGTGAACCACCCGGTGGACCGCGATCCCGTGTGCGGCTACAACGGCGTCATCGGCGACACCTGCCCGCGCTGCGGCCGCCGCGAATCGGACGAACTGATCAAGTTCGAACGCATCCGCCGCATCACCGGGTACCTCGTCGGCACGCTCGACCGGTTCAACGACGCCAAGCGCGCCGAAGAGCAGGAGCGGGTCAAGCACGGACTCTCCGGCGATGCCAAGTCCGGATCCTAGCGCCGCCGCCGGGGCACGACTTCCGGATTCCGGACAAGAACGAACGATCCGCCTCGCGGGTTTCGACGCCGACGACATCGTCGATGGGCCGGGCCTGCGGTGCGTGGTCTTCGTGCAGGGGTGCCCGCACCACTGCCCGGGCTGCCAGAACCCGCAGACCTGGCCGTTCGAGGGCGGCGAAGAGACCACCCCGTCGGAACTGAGGCGCCGCATCGAAAGCACCGTGCTCGACACCGGAGTCACCTTTTCCGGCGGCGAGCCTTTCGCGCAGGCGGCGGCGCTCGCGGAACTCGCAAAGATGCTCCGCCCGCGCTACGACATCGCGTGCTACACGGGCTATCTCTTCGAGGCGCTGCTCACGCGCGCGGAAAACGACAGCGGCGTGCGGGAACTCCTCGAAAACATCGACATCCTCGTGGACGGCCCGTTCGTGGAAGCGCGCCGCGACCGGCTCCTCATGTTCCGGGGCAGCGCCAACCAGCGCATCCTCGACGTCCCGGCCTCGCTCGCCGCCCGCGCCGCGGTGTGGACGACCGATCCGGGCTGGGTGGGCGAAGACGGCGCCGCCCGCGCCGGCTGACGCTGCGGGCGGCGGAAAGACTCAGGACAAGACGGAGAGCGGCAACAGCCGGGACGGAAGCGCTTCGCGCGGAAGGGCGCGGAGCGCTTCCCACGAAATCGCGCCGTCGATGGAGAACCGCCCGGAGCCGATGCGGCGCAGCGCGGCGAGGTGGCCGCCGCAGCCGAGCTTCTCGCCGATGTCGTTGCAAAGCGTGCGCACGTAGGTGCCCTTGGTGCACGAGACCGTGAACTTCACGTCGGGAAGGGCGAATTCGGATATCCTGAAAGCGTACACGTGCACGAGCCTTGGCTCGCGGGCGACCTCTTCCCCCTTGCGGGCCATCTTGTAGAGCGGCACGCCGTTCACCTTGACCGCGGAAACCATCGGAGGCGTCTGGAAAATGTCGCCGGTGAAGTCGGCCCGCACCGCCTCTTCGAGCGCTTCGCGCGTGACGGCCGACGGGTCGGAGCCGCCGGTTCTCTCCCCGTCGGCATCCTGCGTGTTGGTGCTCTCGCCAAGGCGGAGCGTGCCCTCGTAAACCTTGTCGCCGCCCATCACGGCCTGCGACGCGCGCGTGGCCTTGCCGACGAGCACGGCGAGCAGTCCGGTGGCCTGCGGATCCAAAGTCCCGCCATGGCCGACCTTCTTCAGTTTGAACATGCGGCGGATGGCCACGACGACATCGCTCGAAGTCATGCCGGAAGGCTTGTCAACGAGCAGGATGCCGTCCGGATCCGCGCCGGACGCTGCATTGAATTGCATCGGAACTATTCCCCGCCGCCGCCCGTCAGGTCGTCGTTGGCCGGATTCCACTGAAGGCCGCCGAAATTGTCGGTCGAGCTAAGCCCGGCGCGCCACGCCTTCGCCCGCGAGAAGGACGCCGCATGGCCGTCGGCGAAGCCGAAGCAGATGCTGCCGGAGTGGCGGAACGCGCTCATGCCCTCTTCCGTGTCTCCGAGGTTCGAGAGATCGACTCCCGGCGTCTCGCCGTCGGCCGTTTCGGAAAAAACCACGAAAATGTCGGGATTCTTGATGGCGTGCTGGCGAGTCGCGCCGGCCGTCTTCCCCACGTGCTTGTTGAACGTGTAGCTCGAATAGTAGTCGCCCGCAGTTTCGATTTCCCGGGTGTCGCCCGGACAGAGGAACAGGCTCTTCCGGCCCGTGCCGGGAGTGGCGACGCCGGACTTGGAATTCGCGGCCTCCTCCATCGTCTGCTGGTTGAGGTACTGGGGAAGGACGTTGAACCAGGCCTTCGACTTGCCCTTTTCCCAGGACGGATAGACGCCGCGGTTCTCGTCCAGATACAGGTTGAGCGCCATGCCCCACTGGCGCAGGTTGTTGAGGCAGCTGACGCGCTGGGCGCGGGCTCTCACGGCCGTGGTGAGGGGAAACGTCAACCCGGCGAGGATGCCTATCACGCCCATGACCATTATGAGCTCGACGATCGAAAATCCGTTGCTTGCCGCGCGCTTTGCGGAACAGGCGATTTTTGTCTTCATTTTCGCGTTTGTGTTGTGTTTTGGTGTCAAACCCGCGCCGGAGCGCATTCGTCGCCGCTCCAGCAGTGCGTGCAAAGCGTACGGCCGCCCGATTCCGCGCCGGAAACCGCGGCCACGAGGTCGGGAAGGCGCTGGAACGCAAGCGACGTGAGGCCGAGCTGCTCGCGTATGCGATCGACCATCCTGCGGTACGGCTCGCCGTCCGGATCGAAGTATCGCGACACGTCCGCGCCGTCGCCGTCCATGTCGCGGATGACCCTGCGCGTGATGAGCTCCATTTCGCTCTTCGAATCCGAAAAATTGATGAACCGGCACCCGTAGAGCAGCGGCGGGCAGGCGATGCGCACGTGGATCTCCTTCGCCCCGATGTCGAAGAGCCGCTTCGCCTGGTTTTTCAGCTGGGTGCCGCGCACGATCGAATCGTCGCAAAGCACTATCCGCTTGCCCTTCACGAGGTCGGGGATCGGGATGAGCTTCATGTTCGCGACGTGCTGGCGCTCCGCCTGGTTCTGCGGCATGAACGAGCGCGCCCACGTGGGGGTGTACTTCACGAACGGGCGCGCGTAGCGGATGCCGGAAGCGTCCGAAAAGCCAAGCGCGTGTCCGATGCCCGAATCCGGGATCCCGGCCACGATGTCCGCCTCCACCGGCGCCGAGGCGGCGAGCGCCGCGCCGCAGCGGTAGCGGGCCCTCTCCACGTTCGCCCCGCCGTAGGACGAGGCGGGAAACCCGTAGTAGATGTGCAGAAACGCGCACAGGCGCTCGGCGGGGCGCGCTTCGACAACGGTTTCCGGCCCGTCTGGCGAGAGCCGCACGATTTCGCCCGGACCGAGGTCGCGCACGGCGCTGTAGCCCAGATTCGGAAACGCGGAAGACTCGAACGACGCCGCCCAGCCCGAAGCCTTGCGCCCGAGCGCTATCGGCGTGCGCCCGCTCTTGTCGCGCATCGCCCAGAGCACGTTGTCCGGCGCCAGCAGGAGAATCGAAATCGACCCCTCGACCACCTCCTGCACGTGCCGGAGACCTTCCGGTATGGAATTGCGGGTGTTGATAAGGGCGGCCACGACCTCGGTCTGCATGATTTCGCCGGACTGGAGCGACGAAAAGTGCGCGGCGTGCTCTTTCACGAGGCCTTCTATCAGCGCCGCGGCGTTCGCCACTTTGCCGACGGTGACGATCGAATACCGCCCAAGGTGCGACAGGAAAATGTGCGGCTGGTCGTCCGTGTCGCTTATCACGCCGATCCCGGCGCGCGGATCCATCGCGTCGAAGCGCGAGAAGTCGTCCCCGAAACGGGTCCTGAACTGCGCATTGGAGATGTCGTGGATCGTCCGGTGGAAGACGCCGCCCGCCCAGAAGGCCATGCCGCCGCGATGCGTTCCGAGGTGGGAATGGTAATCGGTGCCGTAAAAAACGTCCGCCGCACAATTTTCGCGCGAAACCGCGCCAAAGAAGCCGCCCATGGAAAAGGATCTTTCTTTATTGCCGAAATCGCTTCGGATTCTATCAAAAAAACCGGCTGCTTGAAACAGTGCGCGCCGGGCATTTTGTCACGCAGAGGCGCAGAGGAGGAGGACAAATCCGCGCGGACGCGCCGTGGGCGTTTTGATATACTCCGGTCCATGAAACAGAAACTTCTCATCCTTGCGTCCCTGGCGGCGGGGCTTGCGGCCGCCGCAGTGGCCCATGCGTGGTTCATCGCGAAAAACTCGGAAATCGAGGCGACGAAGAAAAAGATCCTCGCCGCCACCCGCAAGACCACGGTTCTCGGCGCGGCGCGCACGATCCCGCAGGGGGCGACGATCCGGGCGGACGATCTCGTGCCGATCATCCTTTTTGAAAGCGGCACGACGAGCGACAACATCTCGGTCGAAGAGCGCCTCTCCGTGATCGGGAGGGTCGCGGCGCACACGATCGACGAGAGCGATCCCGTACTCTGGACGTATCTGGACGGCGGCAAGGGCGCGGGGCGCTCGCTTGCGGACGACGTGCCGGACGGCATGCGCGCGGTTTCGATCCCGGTCTCCGGCGCTTCGGCGGTGAGCGGCCTCGTCAAGCCCGGCGACCACGTCGATGTGCTGGGGTCGTTCACCCTCCCCGGCGGCGGCCCCTCCGCCGCCGGCGAAACGCAGGCGGTGACGATGACCGTATTGCAGAACGTCACCGTGCTCGCGACGGGCGCCACGACGGCCCGCTCGCGGCGGGAGAGGGGCGGCGACGGCGCCTCCTCCGCAGGGTACGGGACCGTGACGCTGTGCGCCACGCCCCGCGAAGCCGAAGTGCTGGTGTTTGCGCAGCAGACCGGCGGGAGGCTGTTCCTCACGCTGCGCAACGGATCGGACGTTTACTACGAGCAGGATTTGCCGCGCGTCGATTTCTCGAAGATCGAGAGCGAACTCGAAGACTTGAACAAACACCGCCAGACGCGCCTCCACGGCCTTCCGGCCCGGAAGTGAGGGTGTAGCGGATGGCTGGGGCATGCGACAACTTGACGGAGGCGGAATCATGCGTACGCTGACGATATTTCGCGAAGGGGAATCTCCGGTGCGCATGGAACTCGCGCCGGGCGTTTACGTGGCCGGATCGAGCGAACGGTGCCGCATTCGCCTGGAGGCGCCGGGCGTCTCCGGGCGGCATGCGATATTTTCCGTTTCGGCGACGGGCGTCACGGTGGAGGACATGGGATCGGACTC
>JAFSUV010000238.1 GCA_017450425.1 Kiritimatiellia bacterium | reverse complement strand
GGACGTCCCCGTCAAGGGCCCGGTGTCCGTCGTGCGCTCCTTCACGGAGCCCGACCTCGGCGCGGTCTGCAACGGCGGCCCGCTCACGATCGAAATACACGACAGCGCGTTCCTGCTGCCGGACGGCGTGGAGAAAGTCGCGCAGCTCGTGCGGTTCTTCGTCCTGCGCGGCGGCCACCAGCTCCAGATCAACGCCATCGACCGCGAGACGCTCAAGGACGCGCAAGTCCACCCCGAAAAGCACCGCCACCTCATCGTGCGCGTGTGGGGCTGGAGCGGATACTTCGTCGAGCTCGACCGCGAGTTCCAGGACCAGATCATCAAGCGCGTGGAACTCGCCGCATCGTAGCGTGAACGGCCGCATTTTCGAGATACGCGAGTTCACGCTGCACGACGGGCCGGGGATTCGCACGACGGTCTTCCTCAAGGGGTGTCCGCTGCGGTGCGTCTGGTGCCACAATCCGCAGGGGCTGCGCTTTGAGATCGAGACGCTGCGCCGCAAGGACGGGCGCGCGTGGGTCTGCGGCGAAGACTGGGACGACGACGCGCTCGCGCGCGAACTGCTGCGCAACGCCGACATCATGAAGCAGAGCGGCGGCGGGGTCACGTTTTCCGGCGGCGAGCCGCTGGCGCAGGCGCGCTTCGTGTGCGCCGTGGCGGACCGCCTCGCCGCGGCGGGTATTCCCAGCGCCGTCGAAACGAGCGGCTATGCGTCCGAAACCGACTACCGCGAAGTCGTTTCGCGCATGGCGTTCGTCTATCAGGACCTGAAGCACCACGACTCCGCCGCGTTCCGGCGCTGGTGCGGCGGCGACTTGGGGGTGGTGCTGCGCAACCTCGAGTGGCTGCGCGGCAGCGGCATCCCGTTTGCAGTGCGCGTGCCGTGCATCCCCGGCGTGAACGACACTCCGGCGGATCGAGAGGCGCTAAAGCGGCTTGCCGGAGAGTCGCCTTCGATGCGCGGCATCGAATTCCTCCCCGGATTTCCGCTCTTTGCGAAACAGTGAATTCAGGCCGGAGCGCCGCGTCCTTTACGGAAGCAGTTCCACGCCGCCAAGCTCGGCCGCCCAGTCGAATGCGGCGTGCCAGTAGTTGCAGGTGAAGCCGGCGGCGCCCAAGTCGCGCGCATAGCGCAAACTTTCCGGGGCGTTGACGCCCCAGAGCCGGAATTCGATTCCGGCGGCGCGGATCGCATCGGCGTCCTCCGGCGAAAGCGTCGCGCCGCCCCACTGGCCGCACCCCGGACAGAATCCGCCGAAACCGCCGTCGCGGCAGCGCGAAATCCACCAGGCCGAGTCGAATGGCGCATCCACCGGCGGGGAGGCAAGCCAGAGCGTCCGGTACGACGGCAGGCGCCGGTGGAAATCGGCCAGGGCGTCGAACTGGAACGACGAGACCACGATGTTCGCCTCCGAGAGCCCGGCATCGCGGACTGCGGCATCGAACAAATCCGCGTACTGCGGCGAATAGCCCTTTATTTCGGCCTGCAGCGTGCCGTGCGGCGGCACCGTGGCGAGCACTTCGCCGAGCAGCGGGATCCGGAACGGGCCGCAAGTCCCCGCGGGCGGCGGCGCGCGGCGACCTGACGGCGGCGGCGCCGCCGGTCCCGGCGGCACGAGGCGGAGCGAGGCGATGTCGTCGGGCGTGAGATCGGCAATCTGCTTTTCGCACCCGGTGTAGGCCTTGAGTTCGCTCTCGACGTGGATGCACACGATCTGGCCGGACTTCACGTGGTGGAAATCCGTTTCCACCCAAGTTGCGCCGGACTGCCAGGCGCGGCGGAACGCTTCGAGCGTGTTCTGCGGGATCGCTTCGTCCCAAATGCCCCTGTGGGCGATGTTTTGCATCTTCATTTCACGAATGACCGTTGTCTTGCGAGAATTCGTATTTGCCGGGCCCAAAGGTGCGCGGCTGGTTGCCGGGTTCGAACACGGTGGCCGTGGCGCCTTCGGGGATCGAGAAGTTCCAGCGAAGGGCGCCGTTTTCGTCGTAGCGCCACGAGGATTCGATCGTGCCGGCGGGCGAGCGGTATGAAGCGCGCAAACGGCCGAGGCGCGGGTCGGGGCGCGGAGCGAGGATGAAATGCTTCCAGCCGGGGGCGGCGGGGTCTTCGCGGATGCCGGCCGCCGTCGCGTAGAGCCACGCGAGGATCGCGCCGTAGGCGTAGTGGTTGAAGGAGCGCATCCCCGGCGAAAAGCCGTTTGCGACGGTGTAGGCGTCCCAACTCTCCCAGACGGTGGTGGCGCCCTGATCGACGGAGTAGAGCCAGCTCGGGAAGCCGTGCTGCAGCAGGAGCGAGTAGGCGGCCTCCGGGGCGTCGCACTGGTCGGCGAGGACGTCGAGGATGATCGCGGTGCCGAGGAAGCCCGTCTGGAGGCAGTCGCCGTGCTCGTGGATGTTGGCGAGGAGGGCGTCGCGCGTCGCGCGGGCCGGGGCGGGGTCGAGAAAGCCGAGTTTGAGCGCGAAGAGCGCCGGCGTCTGCATGTCGCGGAAAAGCGGTGCGAGCAGGCCGCTCGCGGGATCCACGAAATGCTCGCGGATGTAGGCGCGGGCGCGCGCCGCCATGGCGGCGTAGCGCGAGGAGTGGGTGGCGGTGCCGCCCGCGCCGTTCGCGCCGGCGGCCTCCATCTCCGCCATCATCATGGCGTCGGAGAGCCAGTAGCAGGCACCGAAGTAGCGCCAGAGCGTGAGGGCGTCCTCTTTCACGGGCGGGACGTTCTTGACGCCGCCCACGTAGGCGCGGCCGCTGGCGGTTTCGAGTTTTTCGAGCGAAAGCCAGTCCGCCCACTGGTGGTTGCGGGCGTCGGGGGAATCGAACTTGTGCTCTTCGACGAGCGCCATGTAGCGCTCCATCGCCTCCCAGTTTTCGCGGACGATGGCGGTGTCGCCGAAGTGGCGCCAGACGACGTAGGGCACGATGATGCCGGCGTCGCCCCATCCGAACTGGTGGTTGAGCTCGCCGATCATGGCGGTGGGGGCGACGCCCGGGAAGCCGCCGTCCGGGAAGCGGCTGTCGCGCATGTCGCGCATCCACTTGCGCAGGAAGTCCCGCACGTCGGCGTTGTAGCACGCGGCCTTGGCGAAAACCTGGGTGTCGGCAGTCCAGCCGAGACGTTCCGCGCGCTGCGGGCAGTCGGTCGGGACGGAGAGGTAGTTGGAGCGCTGCCCCCAGACGATGTTCTCGATGAAGCGGTTGAGCGAAGCGTCGCCGGTTTCAAGGGAGCCTGTTTCGGCGTCGGCGTGGACGGACGAAACCGGGATCCAGCGCACGGAGCGGATTTCGACCGGGCCGCCTTCGCTCGTCACCGAGAGATAGCGGCCGCCGTAGTAGGTGAAGGTGGGGCGGTAGCGCTCTTCCTTTTCCCCGGCGAATACGTAGCGGGCGCGGGTGCGGGCGCTGCGGTATTCGGCGATGTATGCCGAGCCGCCGGGGCCGTCGCAATGGCGCGAGCGGAGGCCGTCGCCGTCGTTGAGCATCTCGGCCGGACGCGCCGTGAGAACCGTGCCGCGCGAAGCGGCGAAGACGAACTCCGGCACGGCCGCGCAGTTCTGGCCGAAGTCGAGGATCAGCGTCTCGCCGGGGGCGATGGAAACGGGATCGGCGGGGTTTGGGCATTTCCTTTTGACGACCACGCGGCCGAAGCGGTCTTCTCCGGCGCCTTCGACGCCCTGCCAGACGTAGGTTTCGACCGGTGCCAGCGCGATGTCGCGGCGCAGACAGACTGCCGGGCCTTCCATCGGCACGACCGCGCCCTTGAACTCGGTGTTTTCAATTGCCGGCGAAAATGCCGTGGGCGGGAGCGCCCACGGCGGGGCGATGCGGGCGTCGAAGTCTTCGCCGTCGAAGATTGCGGCGTGGACGACAGGGCCAGCGGCGCCGGAGGCGAGCCAGGAGGTGTCCGTCGGGATGCGCGTTTCGGAGCCGTCCGGGTGGCGCAGCAAAAGCACGGCGCGGAACGCGGAGCGCTTGCCGCGGAACAGGACGACTTTGTCGCGCCACCAGCCGGCGGAGACGCAGCCGCAAAGCGTGTTCTCCTCGCCCGCGCCCGTTCGCAGCAGCGCGGTCACGTCGTAGCGGAAGCAGTGTTTCGTCTTTGCGAAGTGGGTGAAGCCCGGCTTGAGCAAATCGCCGGCGCCGGTTTCCGCTCCGTTCACGAAAGCGCGGAAGACGCCAAGGCCGGACGCCGTCCAGTGCGCTTCGGCGACGGGTTTGGCGTTCACAAAGGATTTGAGGAAACAGGCGGTGCCGCTCTCGGCCTCCGCCTTGCCCTTGAAGGGGTCTTCGCCGGCGTTTCGCACTGCGGCATCGGCGGCGCTGATCCACAGCGAGCCGTCGAGGGGGGATGGAGTCTCTTCGATCGACATGGTTTGCAGAGGGTTTTGGATTGCCGGAATGATACCGCTTTTTCTGAAAGATTGCCGGAGCGCGGGCGTCCCGCCCGCCGTCTCCGGGCGCATGCGCCAGTCGCGAAAATCCACTTGCAAAGCGCCGCGCCTTGCGATAGCATTAACGCCGTCGTGCATCCTCTCAACATCATCGTCGCATGGGTGCGGGAACTTGTCCAAATCGGGCTTCTCGCAGTTCCGGTCTATTACCTGCTGAAATTCCTCCGCAGGACTCGCGGGTATAGCGTCCTTGCCGGCATTTTCGGCATCATTGCCGTGGCGTACACCGGCACCACGCTGTTGAAGCTCGACGAGCTCGGCTGGATGCTCGACCGCGCCGCGGTGTTCATCCCGATCGCGCTTCTCGTCGTCTTCCAGCCGGAGTTGAGGCGCATTTTCGCGGACATCGGCGGCGGCTCTTCCGGCCAAAAGGAGCGCGAGAGCCGCCGCAACGCTGCCGAAGAGCTCCACAAGGCCGTGATGGCGCTCGCGAGCAGACGCTGCGGCGCGCTCATCGCGATCGAGCGCGAGGAAAGGATCGATCCCTTCGTGCAGGGCGCGTGCCACCTCGACTCCCCGATAGTGTCCGAACTCGTCAGTATGATTTTCTATCCCGGCACGGCGTTGCACGACGGCGGCGTGGTCGTGCGCAACGGCCATATCGCAATGGCCGGGTGCATATTCCCTCTGGGTGCGCTCGGCGACAGCCGGCACCTGTCGTTCGGCACGCGGCACCGCGCGGCGATCGGGCTTACGGAAAAAACGGACGCCGCCGTTTTCGCGGTTTCCGAAGAGACGGGCATGATTTCGATGGCGTTCGGCGGGCGGCTCGTGCGCGGCATGGGCGCCGAATCGCTGCGCCGGGCGCTGGAGGCCTGCCTGCCAGGCGCGGCGGAGGACGACGGCGGCAAATCCGACGCGCCCCGCGCGGACGACTTCCCGCGCGTGTTCGAGGAACTGGCGAAAAACGAGGCCTAGCGATGAAGCGCTTTCCCATCAAACTGCCGTTCGATCCTGCGGAGCAGTGCCGCCGCGTCTTCGGCCCGAACGGCGACCTCAAGGTTCTGGCGGTGGTGGTTTCCGCGCTGCTGATCGCGCTTGTGCACCAGCGGGTGGTGTCGGTGCTGCAGGAGCGGACGTACACGGTTCCGGTTTCGGTGAAGAGCGAAAACGACTTGTTCGCGGTGTTTTCGTTCGCGCCGGAGGCGGCGCAGATCTCGCTTCGCGGCACTCAGGACCAGTTCGCCACGTTCGATCCGGCGCGGCTCGCCGTGGAAATCCCGGCGAAAAACGCGAAGGGCGCGGGCAGGGAGCGCCTCAAAATCCGCGGGTCGAACATCCTCGGCTCGGGCGACCTCAAGATCGTGGACGTGGAGCCGAAGGCCGTGGATGTGCACTACGATCCGATGTTCACGTGGGACATGGTCGATCGCGTCGCGCCGCCGAAGCTCGAAGGCGCGCCCGTGCAGGGCGACGCCACGGTCGAGATGAAGACGAACCTCACGGTCGTCGTGCACGGTTCGAAGTCGAAAATCCTTGCGTTTCGCGAAAAGAAGATCCTGCTGCCCACGTCTCCGGTCAACGTGGACGGAAAGACCGAGAGTTTCGACGCCACGGTGGCCATCATGGTGCCGCCCGATTCCGGCATCACCAAGGTGGAGCCCGCGACCGTGCAGGTGCGCGTAAACGTGAGGACGACTGCGGCGGCCGACATCGCGGAAGACAATTCGCCTCTCCATCGCGTGGTGCGCGGCGGGGCGTCCGCAGCGATCGGGAGCGGCGACGGCGCCGAAGGCGCCCGGAGCGGAGAGTCCGGCCGCGACGCGGCGCCGGAAGGCGAGACCGCAGAAGAGTTGCCGCTCGCTTCGCCGGTCGAGATCCACGACGCGCCGCTGCCGGAGTCCCAGCCTGCACCCTGAGCGGCGGCCGCCAAAGCACGGAGAGCCGAACCATGCCTGCAGATTCCTGGAATCCGGACATAGCGGGGAGAGACCTCAAGTACTACATATTCGACTGGGACGACAACATCCTGCACATGCCGACCTACATCCATCTGGAGCGCAGACTCGGCAACGGCGAATGGGTGCCGCACATCGTTTCGACCGCGCTGTTTTCCGTGATACGCAAAGACACCGCGACCTACAGGCCGCCCGGAGGCGACTGGGAAAAGGCGTTCGTCGAGTTCCGCGACACCGTGCCGCGCACGGAATCGAAGTTCCTCGCGGACGCGCGGGAGGCGATCGGGCGGCTCGCCTCCGGCGAAGACAAGGCCCCGCCGTCGTTCGAGACCTTTCGCAAGACGCTGCGCGAAGGGCGCATTTTCGCGATCGTCACGGCCCGCGGCCACAAGCCGGAAACGCTGCGCCGCGGGGTGGAACTGTTCATCGACCGCGTGCTTTCGGACGCGGAAAAGGCGGAGATGGTCTGGAATCTGCGCGGATACATCGTTTGCTACGAAGGCAGGGAAAAGAACGACGGCATGACGGACGCCCAAGTCGTCGAAAACTACCTTTCGATGAACCGCTACCACGCCGTGACGAATCCTGATTTCATCGCTGCAGTGAAGGCCGCGGCCATGCCGAACCCGGAAGACTCTGAGACGCGCAAGCAGTTCGCGATCCTGGACTTCCTCGAATGGCTCTTCAAGATGGTCGAAAGCACCGGGTCGCACCGTCCGGTGAGCGTAGGGTTTTCCGACGACGATCCGGGCAACGTCGCCGCCGTCGCGGACTTCATCCGCCACACCTTGAGCGAGCGCTTTCCGTCGGTGAAGTTCGTGGTTTACGACACGTCCGACCCCGACGTGGAAAAGGGCCACAAACTCGTCGTTTCCGGCCAGATGGCGCTTTTCTAGGGCGCCTCGCCTTTTTCAGCGGGGCGCATTTGCGCGCGCGACTGCGGCGCGTGCCGCGCCGCCCCTATTTGCGGACCTTGCCGAGAAAGTCGCGCGTGCGGTCGTTGCGCGGCGAGTCGAACAGCTGCTCCGGCGTGCCCTCTTCGAGCACGCCGCCGCCTTCGAGGAACAGGATGCGGTCCGCGACTTCGCGGGCGAAGTTCATCTCGTGCGTGACGACGACCATCGTCATGTGGTTCGCGGCGAGTTCCTTCATCACGGCAAGCACCTCGCCGACCATCTCGGGATCGAGCGCCGAAGTCGGCTCGTCGAAAAGCATCACGCGCGGTTCCATCGCGAGCGCCCGCGCGATGGCGATGCGCTGCATCTGCCCGCCCG
>JAFSUV010000237.1 GCA_017450425.1 Kiritimatiellia bacterium | reverse complement strand
TTTTGTCACACAGAGGCGCCGAAATTTTGTCACACAGAGGCGCCGAAATTTTGTCACACAGAGGCGCCGAGGTGGCAGAGTCGCGGAGGCGGTTTTGCATTTCACCCGTGATTTCAATTTCCAGTCTTATCCCTAATATTTGAGAACTCACGCGCTGCCAAGTCCTTCGATTCTCTACAATTTTCCTCGATTCTCCATTTGTCGCGCACGGGCGTTTCGTGGAAACGCCCCTACCGGAAAAGGCTGGTAGGGACGTGCCCACGGCGCGTCCAAAACCGGGCGTTTCGTGGAAACGCCCCTACCGGAAAAGGCTGGTAGGACGTGCCCACGGCGCGTCCAAAACCGGGCGTTTCGTGGAAACGCCCCTACCGGAAAAGGTTGGTAGGACGTGCCCACGGCGCGTCCGCAGGGATTGTTCGTCTCTCTCTCTGCGTCTCTGCCGCCTCTGCGTGAACGAAAATGAAAATACGGGTGAAACGCAAGACTGCCGAGTGCGATGCTATCGCTCAAAAATGGGGGGACAAGTCTGTTTTTTCCGCGACTTGCAATCCTGCGGCCGGAGTGGCATGATTCGGGACATGCAATTTTTATCTCCCGGCTGGCTTTTGTTTTTGTGGGCGATTCCGCCTGCGGCGGTGGTACTGGTGTCGATGCGCATGGCGCGCACCCGCACCATGGCGCTTCTCGGCAGCCAGGCCGCCGCTGCGGCCAAAAGAGGAAACCGGGTGTTTTACACCCAGCTCGCGCTGGTGCTGACGGCCTTGGCGCTGGCGGTCGTCGCGCTTGCGCGTCCGTGGTGGGGCGAGCGCGACGAAGAAACCTTCGTTTCATCGCGCAACGTACTGGTCCTCCTCGACGTGTCCCGCTCGATGCTCGCGCAGGACGTGCGGCCGAGCCGCCTTGGCCGGGCCAAGGCCGATCTGGCGGATCTCGCGCGGGATCTTGACGGCGACCGCGTCTGCCTCGTGGCCTTCCGCGCCGATTCGCAGGTGCTCTGCCCTTTCACGACCGACACCGGATTTTTCCTTGAAGCCCTCGACGGCGCGATGCCCGACTCCGCAGCGCGCGGAGAAACCGACTTGGGCGGTGCGCTCTCGGCGGCTCTTGCGGCTTTCAAAGGGCGCGAAGGCGACCACAACGCCATTCTTCTCGTCTCAGACGGCGAAGATCTGGCGGGCGGGGCCGCCGCCGTGGCACACCGCTGCGCCGAAGCGCACATTCCGGTCTTTTGCATCGGCATGGGGGCGAGCGCCGGTGCCGCGATTCCCGACGGCGATGGGGGCCGCACGCTGCACCACGGCGGGGAAGAAGTCGTGACACGGCTCGATTCGGCGACGCTGAAAACGGTGTCGGAAGTTTCCGGCGGCGTGTATTTGCCGCTGGCCAGCACCTCGACCGGAGCGCGGACTCTTGGCTCGATCTACCGCAAACACGTGCGAACGCTGGTGGAAAACGACGAGCGGATCGAAACCGAGCGTCGGCGGGTCGAGAGATACGGAGTGTTTCTTTTGCCGGCCATCGTGATGTTCATCGCGGCGGCGATGCTTTCCGGCGGGCGGCCTCTGCGCAGGCGCGCACCTGTTTCCGCCGCAGGAACTGCCGGAGCGACGGCTTCCCTCGCATTTGCCGTGCTGCTCGCAGCCGCAAACGCCTCCGCCGGGCGCGCCCGCGACATCGCCCGCGACGCCCAGCGCCTCTTCGCCGAAGGCGACGCGGCGCAAGCGCACACGAGGTACGAAGAGGCGCTTGCCGCCGTCGAAAAGGACGAGACGGCGCTTGAAGACGACATCCGCTTGAACTCGGCCATAGCGGCGCTCGCCGCCGGGGACGCCGACAAGGCCGCGGAGCGCTTCCGGTCGCTGCCGCCGTCGTTCGAGGCGTCGTCCGGTCTCGGAGCGGCACTGTTCAAACTTGCCCAGGAGGAAAGCGCAAAGGCGCTGAATTCGACCGGCCGGGTGTCGGTGCTGGAAAAGAGCCTGACGCTTGCGCAGGACGCGGCTTCGGCCTTTTCCGATGCCGCGGGGCGGCGTCCCGGCGATGATGCCGCCGCCACGAATCTCGCGACTGCGGTTTCTTCCGTGCAGTCGCTGCGCACTTCGCTCGCCGAGGCGCGCTTCGAGGAGAAGTTCGGCGGCAAATCGCCCGGCGAATTGCTGGCCCAAACGCTTGCGCTGCAGCGCAAATCGTACGCGGAGGCGGCACTTGCCGAGCAGGACTCCACCCCTTCGGCGATCGCAAAGCGGGAAAAGGCCGCCGTTCGCCAGCGCGAAGCGGCCGAGGCGTGGCAGCCGCTGCGGGAAGCGCTCGCGCAGTTGCTGCGGCAATCCGTCACGAACGAAAGCGAAATCGCTGCGCTCGAGGCCCGGCTTGCCGACGCCGCCGATGCCGCTTCCGGCGCGGCGGATGCGCTTGAATCCATGCTCCCCGATTTCCTGCCGGCCATGCGGGATGCGGAACTTGCGGCTTTTTCCCTCCAGCCTCTTTTCGCGGATCCGCTGCTGCTGCTTTCGCTTGCGCTCGAAGCGCAGAGCAACGCCCTTTCACGCGTCGCGAATCCTGCGGCGGTGCGGACGCCGGTCGAAGACGAGAATGCCGCATCTTGGCTTTTCGACGCCTTTTCCGGCAAAATCGAACCGTGGCTGAACGAACTCGAAGAAGAGGCCGAGAACAAAGCACCGGCCGAAGCCGGCGACGCGGACGACGGCGACAACGCGAAATTGGCGGCGGAAATGCGCGCCGAGGTGCGCCGCCTGTGTTCCGAAACCTCCGGCACGTTTTCGCTCCTGAAGATGGCGCTCGATCCCGGCATGTCAGTCCTGCCGGAAGATCAATTGCCAAACGCCCGGCAAATCGCCGTGAATCTGGACGCTTTGCTGAAGCTCCTCTCGCCGCCGCAGCCGCCGCAGCAATCGCAACAGGAAAAACAGGATTCCCAAGATTCCAAGGACTCGCAGGACTCGCAGGACTCGCAGAACTCGCAGGATTCCCAAGAAGCCCAGAACTCGCAGGACTCGCAGAACGCGCAGGATTCCCGCGAGGAGGAGCAGGGCGAACGCGATCAGGACAATTCGGACAATGGCGAGTCCGAGCAAGAGACCCGGCAGGAAGAGTCCGGCGAAGAAGAGCCGCAGACTGCGGAGGGAGAACCGGAAGAGCAGGGCGAAGACGAAAGCGGAACCGCAGCTGACGAGACAGAAGAGCGAGACCCCGATTCCGACATGGCGCAAGCGCTTATGCAGCGTCTGCTTGATCAGGAAAAAGAGCGCGCGGAGCAAAAGCGGGCGCGTCGCCACTCGTTGCCGCCGAAAGTCGGCGAGCGGGACTGGTAGGTCACCCGCGGGCGAACGACAGCGCGAAGACCCTGCCCGCCCCCGCGGCACGGAGCGCAGAGGCGGCGGAGTCGAGTGTCGAGCCGGTCGTCATCACGTCGTCAACAAGCAGCACGGTCTTGCCCGGGATTGAATCCTCGAATCCGTGACGCACCTTGAACACGCCGGCCATGTTCTTGCGGCGCGACGAGGCGTCGAGTTTCGTCTGCGTACCGGTCCAGCGCGTCCGGCGCAGCATCCGCTCGCCCAAATCGACGCCAAGCCTCCGGGCGAGGGCCGCCGCGACGAGAGCGGCCTGGTTGTAGCCGCGCTCCGCTTCCCGGAAGAAGTGGAGCGGGACCGGGCAGACGATGTCGAATCTCTCTTCCGGCCAGTTCGCGAGTACGCACCCGTGCATCCACTCCGCCATCAACGGCGCCAGACCGCGAAGCTTGTGGTACTTGAGTCCCTTCGCGATTTCGCGCGCGGGGCCGTCGTAATCGACGGCGGATCTGGCCGCCGTGAATGCGGGCTTCGATTTGCGGCAATTGTTGCAAACGGGGTGAACCGATCCGGCCGCGGCATCGGTGGCGATTATCGTCTTGCCGCAATTCGCGCAGTCCCGATCCGGCCGCCTGGCGCTCAGGCGGCCGGCGCAGCCCTCGCAAATCTGCCCTTCGCACTTTTCGCCGCACACGGCGCAAGTGCGCGGCCAAAAAAGCGAAAGGACGTCGGAAAAAGCGGAGCCACGCGCTACGGCCCCTCGATCACGATGTCCTGCGCGTAAACGGTCGGCAATGGAGTGCCCTTGTACAGATACACCGCACCGGAAACCACGAGCGCGCTGCCTGAGAGCTCGGTCAGCTGCGCATCGTTGCCGTAAACGTAGCAAACCGTCTGCGGTACGGCTTTGCCGCCCTCGGCGAAACGCACAAGCCGCCAGCGCGCCGGATGGAAACCGAGCGTCGGCGAGCGGGCAAGGACGCCGGAATACGAACCGCTGCGCGCCTGTGCGACATCGCCGCGAAGGCGCGTGGACGGAATCCCCGCAGGGCCGACCGGTGTTGGCGTTTCGGCGGAAAGAAGAGTCCTGCGCGGCTTGGCCGAAGGCGTTGCGGTGGCGACATCGCGCCCCGCTCCCTGCGGCTTTTCCGGCGGCTCCACAGCCACATCGACTTCCAGCGAGGGAGCCGCTTCCGGCTCTTCCGAAGGGACGGGCGGCGCGGACGGCTTCGCAAGCACCGCAGGCGGGGGTGTCGGCGGCTGGGGCGGTGGCGGCGGTGATGGCTCCGGCGGCGGGACAGGCGCCTCCGCCTTTGCCGGCTCCGGCACCGCCTTGACAAACAAATTCGTCACATAGCCGTACGCCGCAAGCCCTTCCGGCGACAGCCGGGTCCAGTCGCCCGAATGTCCCCGGACCAACGCTTTTTCTCCGCGCAAGCCAAAGCCCAGCGAAGCATGGTTCAGTCCCGGACCTGCTCGCAGCTGGGCCCGTTTCACGCAGATCGAATTTGTGCCGGCGCCATCCTTTTGGAGCAATTGCGAATAGACCCATACGTCAAACGACGGCGGCAGCGCGATTTTCACCCACGGGTCGGAAAGGGGGCCGGCCAGCGCCACTTCGGCTCCGAACGAAAGCTGCCCCAAAACCTGCGCGTCGCCACGCGCCGCCGCCCGCACGTTTACCCGATCGGCCGAAACGACACCTTTGCCGAAACCGGTGCCAGCAGCGGGATCGGACGCGCCGTTCGCATCGCCGGCGACAGCGGCGCCGGAGACGAAAAACAGCACTGCGGCGCAAACCGCAGTGCCGATATTCAGTCGATTTGGTCGCGCACCGGTCATGACGGAGCGCTCCGCGCTTCAGGCCTCGCCCGGAACGACCGAAACAACGCGGCCTTCCTTCTCGAACTTGACCTTGCCGGCCACGACCGTGAAGAGCGTGTCGTCTCCGCCGCGGCGGACGTTGGCGCCGGGGTGGAACTTCGTGCCGCGCTGGTGGACGAGGATTTCGCCCGCTTTCACGGCCTGCCCGCCGTAACGCTTGACGCCGAGACGCTGGCCTGCGGATTCGCGGCCGTTAACACCTTGATGACTCTTGGACATTGCTTGATCGCTTTCTCTTTGGCGTTAGACGGACTGGACTTTCACGACGGTCAGCTCCTGGCGGTGCCCGACCGTGCGCGAATAGCCCTTGCGGCGCTTCTTGTCGAAGCTGATCACCTTTTCGCCCCTGACGTGATCCACGATCTCAAGCGCGACTTCCGCGCCTTCGACGTACGGCTTGCCTATCTTTATGGAGGTGCCGTCGGAAACGGCAAGAACCTTGCCGATCTTGACCACAGCGCCTTTTTCTTCCGGTAGGCGCTCTACCTTGAGTGTGTCGCCGGCTTGAACGCGATACTGCTTCGCGCCGGTTTCGATAACTGCGTATGCTTGCATTTGAGGTTGACCCCGTGTTTTTCTTTAGAAAGGCCGGATCGGGCCTAATTCACCTTGCGGCCACCGACCCCGGCGGCAGTGGCCGCGCCTTCCTTGGCGGCCTCGTGGGGGCGCAGCGAGCGCACGGTCGCGCCGGCGGCCCAGCATTCGCTTTCGCGCATCTGCTTGAGCTGCTTCTCGAGCCACTGCTTGTAGTTCTTCTTCGAGCAGTCGCGCACGACTTCCTTGCACTCGGTCTTGTTGACGACGCTCTTGTAGAGCTGCTCGAAAACGGGCTTCACCGCCTTCTTGAAAATCTTGCGCCACTTGAGAGCGCCGTGCTGCGCCGTCGCGGAGCAGTTCTGGTACATCCAGTCCATGCCGTTTTCGTCAACGAGGCGGATGAGGCTCTGCGTGAGCTCTTCGCAGCTCTCGTTGAACGCTTCGGACGGCGAGTGGCCGTGCTTGCGCAGCGTCTCGTACTGCGCCTCGATGATCGCGCAGACCGCACCCATGAGCGAGCCGCGCTCGCCCGTGAGGTCGGACGAAACTTCGCGGTGGAACGTGGTCGGGAAGAGGTAGCCCGAACCGATCGCGATACCGAGCGCAAGCGTGGTCTCCATCGCCTTGCCGGTCGCGTCCTGCGCGACGGCGTAGGAGGAGTTGATGCCGGCGCCGGAGAGGAAGTTGCGGCGGACGTTGAGGCCGGAGCCCTTCGGGGCGACCATGATGACATCGATGTCGGCGGGCGGGACGATCCCCGTCACGTCCTTGTACTCGTAGCCGAAGCCGTGCGAGAAGTACAGCGTCTTGCCCTTCGTGAGGAACGGCTTGATCTTGGGCCACATTTCGCGCTGGGCGGCGTCGGTCACGAGGAACTGCACGATGTCGCCCTTCTCGGCCGCCTCTTCGTACGAAAAGAGAGTCTTGCCCGGCACCCAGCCATCCTTGAGGGCGCGCTGCCAGGAGGAACCCGGACGGTCGCTCTGGCGCTGCCCGACGATGACTTTGAAACCGTTGTCGCGCATG
>JAFSUV010000236.1 GCA_017450425.1 Kiritimatiellia bacterium | reverse complement strand
GCAACACCCGTTCCCATTCCGAACACGGAAGTGAAGGGCCCCAGTGGCGAGGGTACTGCGGCAATCGGCCGCGGGAGAGTAGCGCGCCGCCAAGGTTTTTCTTCCAAAGGCCGTTGAATCCACGATTCGACGGCCTTTTTTCTGTCCGTGAGGCTCTCCTCCTTTTCTCGACCACGAGCAACAAAGAAAAACGATGAAAACAACACTTCGATCCCTTACCGTCAACCACCTCCGCGAGCCGTTCGGCGTTGAGCGTCCGGTCTTCGGTTGGAAACTCGACACCGCCCGCCCCGGTGCAGCTCAGGTTGCATACCGCGTCACTCTTGAAGTGCTGCGCCGGGAGAATGGCGCGGCATTCGAAATCGTCTGGGATTCTGGCGAGGTCGTCTCCGCTCGCTGCTCCGCGATCCCCTACTGCGGTCCTGTCCTTGAAATGGCGCGCCGCTACCGCTGGACGGTCTCCGTCAAGGACGAGACAGGCGTCTGGTCCGAGCCTGCCGAATCGTTTTTCGAGTCGTCGCTCGGCTGCTCTGGCGCCTCTCTCTGCACTGACGATCTCCCATTTGGCGACGAGCCGCTTTACGACGCCAAGTGGATCGCCGTCGAGAAGGAGGCGTCCGCCGATTTCGACACGTCGTTCTTCCTCAAGAAGGTCGAGAACCGCAGCGCTGTCGCCGAGGCCTGGTGGTTCGTCTCCGGCGGCGGCGTTTTCGAAGCCTACGTGAACGGCGAGCCGGTTTCGCACAAGCGCTCCGACGGCTCGCTCGTGCGCGACATCCTGAAGCCGGGTTTCACCCATCCTTTCAAGCGCCGCCACTACTTCTCCTACGACGTCACGCATCTCGTGAACGCAGCGCAGGGCGAGTCGAATGTCCTCTCCGCGCTCGTGACCGGCGGCTGGTGGCGCGACAAGATCAACGGCCACCGCCAGCGCCGCAGCGCATTCTGGGGGACGCTCGTTCTGCGCTACGCCGACGGCAGCGTCGATTTCGTGAACACCGACACCTCGTGGCACGGTTCGCACGACTTTTCGCCCGTCAGGCGCGCCGACATCCATTACGGCGAGGATTTCGACGCGACCCGCCTCCCGCACTGGCGTCAGGCCGCAGTGCTGGGCGACATCGGCGATGCCAACGGCCCGGTCGCCGACGGCTGGGGCGCAGTCCGCGAGGATGACCAGGTCTGCTGCGAGCCGGTTCCGCTCAAAGGCCCTGCGGTGCGCTATCGCGACGATTTGGCGCTCGCGCCGCAGTCGATCCGCGTCTGGAGCGGCGTCGATGGCGCCGAAGGCGATCACTACGGCCGCATCCGCGTTTTGCGCGAATACAGGGACGGCGAAGAGATCGTCCTCAGGCCCGGCGAACACCTGCAGCTCGACTTCGGCCAGAATGCCGCCGCCGTGCCGGAGATTCTCGCCGTCGCGCGGGGAGGCGCGCGCTACACGGTGCGCGTCGCAGAAATGCTCAACGACGGCAACGGCGCGGTTTCGCGCTACAACGACGGCCCGGAGGGCGAGCTCTACAAGCACAACTATCGCGAGGCCCGCTCCGAGGCGCGGTACATTTTCGGAAGCGAGGGCGAAACCGCCTACCGCCCGCAGTTCTCGTTCATCGGCTACCGCTACGTTTCAATCGAGGCGCAGCGCTTTGCCGTGACGATCAAGCGCGTCCGGTCGATTCCCGTGACGTCCGTCGCGGCCGAGGACGAAACCGGCTCTCTCGAGACCGGTCTTCCGATCCTGAACCGCCTCGTCGCCAACGGCTACTGGGGCCAGCTCTCCAACTACCTCTCCGTGCCGACGGACTGCCCGCAGCGCGACGAGCGCCTCGGCTGGTCGGCCGACACCCAGGTCTTCACGACGACCGCCTGCTGCAACGCCGAGGTCTATGGCTTCCTCTCCAAGTGGATGGACGACATGGACGACAGCCAGCACGAGGACGGCGGCTACCCCGGCGTCGCTCCGTTCGCGCAATACGGCAACCAGGGCGGCTGCGTCGGCTGGGCCGACGCCGGCATCATCGTGCCTTACGTGCTCTGGCGCCGCTACGGCGATACGCGCGTAGTCGCGGACAACTTCGCCGGCATGACGAAATACATCGACCTCATCGACCGCCTTGGCGGGCCGCATCCCGAGCCGTGGGGCGACTGGCTCGCCTACGAGCGCAACGACATCGGCATCAAGCGCTACCTCTCCGGTGCGTTCTGGGTCTGGGACGCGATGATGATGCGCGAAATGGCCGCCGCGATCGGCCGCCCCGGCGCGGAAAAACGCTTCGCCGAAAGCGAGCGCAAAGCGCGCGCCGCGTTTACCGCGAAGTTCCTCGACGCCGACGGCCGCATCAAGCAGGAATTCCGCTGCCAGACCGCCGCCATCTACGCGCTCTATCTCGATCTCGTCGAAGGCGACGCCGCGGCCGACACCAAACGCGACCTGCTGGAGAACATCAAGGCTCACGGCGACCGCCTCCAGACCGGCTTCCTCGGCACGGCGATCATCATGGACACCCTCACGAAGATCGGCGCGTCCGATGTCGCCTACACGCTCCTGCTGCAGCACGACGAGCCGAGCTGGCTCTACTCCATCGATCAGGGGGCCACGACTTTCTGGGAACGCTGGAACTCCTACACCAAGGAGGCCGGCTTCGGCAACGCCGGGATGAACTCCTTCAACCACTACGCCTACGGCGCAGTCGTATCGTGGCTCTACGGCACGATGGCCGGCATCCGGCCCGACCCGGCGACGCCCGGCTTCGGGCACTTCATTCTCGCGCCGCGGCCCGACCCGCGCGTCCCGTCCGTCTCCGCTTCGCTCGACACGCCATGCGGCAGGGTCGAAAGCGCGTGGCGCTACGACGAAAAGGGCGCGTGGCACTGGCGCTACGTCGTTCCGGCCAACACGACCGCCACCGTGACGCTGCCCGACGGCACCGTCATCGAGCGCGCGGCCGGCACATACGAAGTCTAGCGATCGACGGCCGCGAAGGGGAGGGGTGGACTCGATGCGCATAGCGGTCGCGCCGGATTCGTTCAAAGGCACGCTGACTTCCGCCGAAGCCGCCGCCGCGATGGTGGACGGCTTCCGGCGCGTCCTGCCTGCCGGGACCGAATACGATTGCATACCGATGGCCGACGGCGGCGAAGGCACGGTCGATGCCTGGCTGTCCGCAACTGGTGCTGAGCGGATCGAGTGCGACGCGCTCGATCCGCTCGGGCGTCCGATCCGCGCCGCCTACGGCTACCGCGCGGCGGACGCCACCGCGGTCGTGGAGCTCGCCGCCGCTTCCGGTCTGCCGCTCCTCGATCCGGGCGAGCGCGATCCCGGCGCCGCTTCGACTTGCGGCACAGGACTCGTGCTGCGCGACGCAGTCCGCCGCGGCGCGCGCCGCATTGTCCTGGGGCTTGGCGGATCGGCCACAAACGACGGCGGGGCCGGCATCCTGGAAGCGCTTGGCGCGCGGCTGCTCGATTCTTCCGGAGCGCCGGTCGGGCGCGGCGGCATTGCCCTTGAGCGCGTTTCAGCGATCGATCTCGCGCCCGCGCGCGAAACTCTTCGCGGGGTCGTTCTGGAAGCGGCGTGCGACGTTCGCAACCCGCTTTGCGGCGCGTCCGGCGCGGCGGCGGTTTACGGCCCGCAAAAGTGCGCGCCGGATTTGCCGGGGCGCGACGCGCTGATCGAGCGGCTTGACAGGGCGCTGGGCGTGTTCGCCCGCGCAGTCGCCGCCGCGACCGGAGTCGATCTCTCGCGTGAACCCGGAACCGGCGCCGCCGGCGGGACGGGCTTTGCCGTCCTGGCGGCGCTGGGCGGCGCGCTTCGTCCGGGCGCGGAACTTGTCGCTTCCGCCGTGAAGCTGCGCGAGCGCGTCGCCGG
>JAFSUV010000235.1 GCA_017450425.1 Kiritimatiellia bacterium | reverse complement strand
TCAACAAGGACTTCCACGAAAACAGCAACTACGGTCTCGTCGATGTGAACGACGAGCCGTATCCCGAACTCACCGCCATGTTCGCGCGGGTGCGGGGGGAGGCTGGTGGCAGGGACGTTTCCACGAAACGTCCGCGGAGCGGACGCGCCGTGGGCGCGCCCCTACCAGATGAGAGCAAGCCCGCCACGCGGGACGGCTCGCCCCTCCTTTCCGAGCGCGAGCACTTCTTCGCGGAGGCCTGTGCGCCCGCCGTGCCAACGGCGGGTTCCGTCGGCTTCCACCGCAAAGCCGACGGCTCTTGGACTCTTTCCAACGGCCTCGTGCGCATCTCCGGGCGGGTCGGCGGCGCGCGCATGGCCGACGAGATCGCCTACGGCGGCGCGGCCCCTGCTGGCCGCTGGAATGCGCTGCTCCAATGGCGCGACAACGGCGTCACGCAGTGGACCGGCACCACCCGCGTGACAGATATCGCCTACTCCCGCGATGAGGCGACCGGCATCGGTACCGTAACCATCCGCGCCGAAGGTCTTGCACCCGTCGCTCCCGCGACGGGTCGCGCAGATTTGCGCGAAAGGCCGCTTTTCGCCATCACCGACCGCCTCTCGCTTGCGCCGGGCTCCGCCGACATCCTCGCCGAAATCGTGGCGCTGGAAAACACCGGCGACTCGCCCATCGACGTGGAGTATCTCTTCCTGCGACCCCTCGCCGCCGAGGAGCGACCGCAACCCCACCGGGCGGCAACCGTCCCCAACCTCTGGAAGGGGCCGGTCGAAGGCTGGTGGCGCCTCCCCGACGGCTCGCTCTGGGGCCTGACCTCTCGCGACCCCGGCGTCGTCTCGGCAAACCTCTGGTTCCGCAAGGACGACAACACGCAGCACCCCGACGTGCGCTGCCTTGGCATTCCGCCCTTCACCCTCGCCCCCGGCGCGCTCTTCGAGCCGCCACTCCCCATCGGCGCACGGGTGAAAAGTCTGGCATTGCCGCCGCAGGGACAAACGGACTGACATCACCGCCGAAGCCGTCTTGCCGTGGTCAACCCAGCCGCAATGAACTCAAGGTCCGGCGGGTCGCGTACGCCACTCGGTCATGGAAACACCGGCGGCGACGCCAAGGGAACGCCCCTGACGTATCCGCCTACGAACCCGGCCGGCTTCAGGATCGCGAAAATTCCGTCGAGGCGCCGCTGCCCCGCCGTCAAGGGCGCGCGCCTCTACGCCTCCCTCTTCCTCGCCGACATCCGCCAACGCAGCCTCACCATCGCCAGCCTCTTCGTCCCGGCTTCCGACAAATGACGTCGGGAAGGTGGCCGACAATCAACGGATCGAAAAGCCAACAATTCAAGGAATGGACTTGCATTTTTTTCGAGGAATCAAGTCTCATTTTCCGCATGAAAACATACAAGCCCAGAATTTGCGACGAGCTACTTCGCGATGAACTGGCCGGAAAAGACGCAGTTCTCATCTAGGGCGCGGTGCGTCGGCAAGAACTGGCTCGTCCGCACCTTCGCCGAAAACGAGTATCGGTCGATGTCCTGACAGCCTTCGCCAAGGCTCCCAGGCGGTCAAATCGCTATTCGGGAAGGCAGTTAGGAGCGTCTGCGCGGATGACGTAATCGGACTTTACAGCGAAGATCCAGTCAATGGAGCGGCCTTCAGCACCGAAGAAGCCTACGGGTACGATGCGGGAGTGGTAGCGGCGGCCTGGCGCGAGGGAGCCGGGCGGGGCGCGGAACACGACACGATCTGCCCGGTGCGCGGGCGCGCGGTAGAAGTCGGAGACGTGGAAGTGGGTTGTGGCACGGCCCGTTTCGGCATCGGCGAGTTCGATGCGGTAGCCGAGGAGAGATCCCGCCGCGGCCGCAAACAAGAGATAGACGAAGCCGTAGTCGTACCAGAGCGTCGGCTCTGGATCGGGCGGGAACTGTGGCGCGGCTTCGGCGGCGCGGCGGGTGTCGAACCGGTATGGTGCCGTCGCCGGATCGTGCGGCCAGGGGATAAGCCACGGCGCCTCCGGTCCGATTTCGGCTCGTTCGCGCACGTCGAAGCGACGCACATCGATGCGGTCTGCGAATACGTCGAGGCACAAGCAGCCGACGGACTCGTGGCCGTAGGGCAGCAGGCACGAAATCTGGTTGGCTGCCGGCGGGTCGAGGCCGAGCGACCCGTAGCAGAGCGTCCCGGTCTCGATCGCGGTGAACTCGCCCTGCCAGATGGAACGCGGGTCGCGCAGCGAACCGTGCGTGTGGCCGGAAAGACTCACCACCTGCGGGAAACGGTCGAAGAGGCGCCGCAGCGCCCCGCTTTTCTCCTCCTGCCGCGAGTCGTTCACCGTGTGGAGCGGGTGGTAGTGCGTCACGGCGAAGACGGGCTTCGACGGGTCGAGGCGCACGGCGTCGGAAAGGGCCGCTTCAAATTCGGCGATCTCTTCGTCCGCGTAGCCTTCGGGGCGCGAGAGGTGCAGCGCGACGAACTCGAAGCCGCGCACGGAGCGCCGCACGACGCGCGCGTCCGGCGCGTAGCCGAAGACATCGTTGAAGTCCCGGCGGATGGCATCCGGCGTCCGCGCCGCCTTCAAGTCGTCGCGGATGAAGCAGAGCTCGTGGTTTCCGACACAGGCGACGTGCGGGACGGTGCCGAGGCGCGCCTCGCAGCGCTCGCGGTAGTAGCGGACAGCATCCGCATCGTTGCCGGTGTCGTTAATGTCGCCGTCGTTCACCACGACATCGGGCTTTAGCGGCGCAAGGATGTCGAGCGCGCGCTCAAGGTTGCGCATCCCGGCGTCTTCGGGATACGGATAGCCCTGGATGTCGGACATCGCCGCAATCCGCAGGAGCGGAGAGTTTTCGCCATTGCCCATGGAGCGGGAGCCTATCAGAAATCACCGCCACGAGCGAGCGGGATGATTTCCACGTTGTCAAAGTGGCAGACCTGATGCGGCAGTTGGCGCGCGGAGAGTATGAGGCCGGCGCCGGCGACGCTTTCGGGGATGCGCACGACCGCCTCGGCGTGGCGCCAGCCGCAGGCGTCGGGTTCGCCGAAGCGCAGGACGACGGAAGAGTTGCGGTGCCAGTCCCACTTCTCGGCGGAGCGCCGCCAGCAGAAGCGGGCGCAGCCGCCTTCGCCGTGCATGGAGACGCGCACGAGCAGCCGGTCGCCCGCGACAAGCGGCTCTTCGACGATGTGGGAGAACGCGCCGTCTTCGCAGCCCTCGGCGGCAAGAGAGAAGGTGTCTCCCTCGCCGAAGGTCTCGTCCCGCCAGAGGCGGCCCTTGCGCGCCTTGTCGTGCTGCCACGGGGCGAATGCGGCAAGGTCGATTGCCGCCGTTTCCTGCGTCGCGCAGGACAGACAGCGCTTGGCGTAAGCCTCGGGATCCTTCACGGCGAGGATGGCGCCTTCGAGGCCGGGGAGAGCCTCGCGCCAGGGGCGCGGGTCGATGCCGCGCGCGGGGTTGGGGCCGCTTTCGCCCCAGTCGCCCCAGCAGTTCTTTTCGCCCCAGAACCAGACGTATCCGTCGCCGGCG
>JAFSUV010000234.1 GCA_017450425.1 Kiritimatiellia bacterium | reverse complement strand
CTCTCGACGATTCTCGTCGATTCTCCCCGACTTTCGGGCGTTTCGTGGAAACGCCCCTACCAGTCTGGTAGGGACGCGCCCACGGGATGGGGAGAAAGGGTGCCGGAATTGCGGGATGTCGGGATATCGGGATGTCGCTCCGGGATTTCGGCGGCGGAGCCGCCTTGATCGGGATGTCGCGAGGAGGCGATCAATAAACTCTGCGCCTCTGCCTCCTCTGTGCCTCTGTGTGACAGAAATGAAAACACGGGTGAAATGCAAGACTGCCGTTTGCGCCGCTCTCGCTCAAAAACGGGGGATAAGCCGCGATTTTTTCCGCGATTGCGGCAAAGGCGCAGGAATGCTATCATTACCCCATCGTCCCGCGAAAACGCGATGGGGCGGCAACCAGAAGCATACCGTGAAAAAGACCCGCAAAAACAATCCGCGCATTTTGATCGTCACGCCGGAGATAACGTATTTGCCGCCCGGAATGGGCAACATGGCGAACAAGATGACGGCGAAGGCGGGCGGTCTTGCGGACGTCTCGGCCTCGCTTGTGTCGGCCCTGTTCGAGCTCGGAGCCGATGTCCACGTCGCCCTGCCCTACTACCGCAAGATGTTCCACATGGATGTCGGAAATCTCGTCGAGCGCGAGCTTCTCGTCTATAAATCCGTGCTTCCCGAATCGCGCATCCATCTCGCGCACGACCGCCTCTTCTACTACAGGGATCGCGTATATTCGTACGACGACCAGGTGAATCCCCGCATCGCCCTCGCATTCCAGCGCGAGGTGATCAACAACATCATTCCGGTCGTCCGCCCCGATCTCGTGCACGCCAACGATTGGATGACCGGTCTCATTCCCGCCGCCGCCCGCGCGATGGGCATCCGCTCGCTGTTCACCGTCCACAACATCCACACCCGCCAGCTCACGCTCCCGCAGATCGAGGATTTCGGGATAGACGCGGCCGAGTTCTGGAACGAGCTCTACTACACCTCGATGCCCGGCAACTACGAGTACACGCGCAACGGAAACATCCCCGTGGATCTGCTTGCGTCCGGCATTTTCGCGGCCCACCACATCAACACCGTTTCCCCGGCTTTTCTCGCCGAAGTCGTGCGCGGCGAGCACACGTTCGTGCCCGATCCGATACGCTCGGAAATGCGCGCAAAGGCGGCGGCCGGATGCGCCGAAGGCATATTGAACGCGCCGGATTCCGGCAACAATCCCGCAATCGACGAAGCCCTGCCCGTGAAATACGACGCTTCGACGCAGCGCGAGGGAAAGCTCGCCGCAAAGCGCAAGTTGCAGGACGAACTCGGCCTCGACCGCGACGACGGGGCGACGATCCTTTTCTGGCCTTCGCGCCTCGACCCGGTGCAGAAGGGCTGCTCGCTTCTCACCGACATTCTCTACGACATCGTGCACCGCTACTGGGATCGCGACTTGCAGGTCGTCGTGGTTGCAAACGGCGCGTACCAGGGCATTTTCCGGAGCATCGCGGCCTTCCACGGCATACACAACCGCGTCGCCGTGGCCGACTTCAACGAGCCGCTCTCGCGCCTGGCGTACGCCGGGTCCGATTTCGTCCTCATGCCGTCGCTCTTCGAGCCGTGCGGTTTGCCGCAGATGGTTGGTGCGCTCTACGGCTCACTGCCCATCGTGCGCGATACCGGCGGGCTGCACGACTGCGTGGAAACGATAGACGCCGCGCGCGGAACCGGCAACGGCATCGTGTTCCGCGACTACGACGCCTTTGCCCTTTCATGGGCCATCGACAGGGCCATGGACTTCCAGGCGCTGCCGCAGGGCGTTCGCGACGCCAACGTGTCGCGCGTCATGTCCGACGCCGCTTCCCGCTTCAACCACGCCGTCTGCGCCAAGGCGTACATCTCGCTGTACGAAAAGATGCTCAACCGCCCGCTCGTGGGGCGGATGGCAAAAGACTGAAAGGGCCGGCCGGGAAGCCGCCGCCTTCAGGACACCTCTTCGGCGAACGGCTCCAATTCCACAGAGCCGTCGGCTTTTTTCGTCAGGATTTCGACCTTGCGCTCGATTTCCGAAAGCGCCTTGCCGCAGTACGCGAGAAGCTCGCGGCCTTCTTCAAAAGAAGCGACCATGGTGCCGAGATCCTCTGTGCCGCTTTCCATTTTGCGGACGATTGCCTCCAGCCTTTCGAGCGCCTCCTCGAAGCTGGCCGGTTTCGCCGCCGCTTTCCTGCCGCTGCGATGCTGGACCGCCGATGCCTTTTTTTCGCCTGAGTCTCCGTTCATCTCCGCATTCCTCCAGTTTTCAAAAAAACGCTTTTGCGAAAACTTCACTCCGCCGTGAGTCCCGCAGCCTTGAGTGCCGCTTCGCGCGCGGCCACGACCGCCGGGGAGGCATCGAGCGGCCTCTCATCTTCCGGGCGCTGAACGCTTTCGAGCGGCGGCATCGCCAGTGTCGGCACCGGCACCGCTGCAGCATCCGGCGCGCTCTTCGGCGACCGCGGCGCAAGTCCCGGCGCCATGGTGCCGAAGGCAAAGTCGCAAATACCCTCGTAGATCCCGCGCGCCACGGTTTCGCGCCCCGATGCGCTGCGCAAAAACGCCAAATCCTTTGATGACGAAACGAACCCGCATTCCACGAGCGCGGCGGGCATCGCGGCCTCGCGCAGCACGACCCAGCGGGCGCGGCGCAATCCCCGGTCTCCGGTATTTCCCCTGACGGCGTTTACGAGCCTCCGGTGTATGCAGAAAGCGAGCTGCATGTTTCCGTCATCGTTTGCATTGCCGGGGAAACGCCGCTTTGAATCCGGCGCCGGAGCCGTGCCCGAATGCGAAGTCGATTGCATCCCCTGTGCCGGCATCGCGTATGTCTCGATTCCGCCGGCCTTCCCGCCTTTCTCGGAATTGAGGTGTATGCTGACGAACATGTCGGCGTGCCACCGTTTCGCCTTCGCGGCGCGATCGGCAAGCTCGACCGCCGCATCGTTCCCCGTGCGCGTAAGCATCACATCGAACCCGTCCGCGCGGAGTTTCGCCGCCACGTTTTTCGCGATGTCGAGGGCAAGGGATTTTTCGTTCGTCTTGCCGTCGCGCGAAACGGCGCCGGAATCCATGCCGCCGTGGCCCGGATCGAGGCAGACGCGCATTTTCCGGCCCGTTGCAATCGGATGCGACCTGGCGGTGCGAAGAGGTCGAACCGTCGCCCGCGCGTCGAGCGCGGTCGGCTTGGCCGTCCGCGAACGCCAATTGGAAACTGCGGGTTCGCCCAAATACACGGAAACGCCGTCGAAGAGCGCCTGGCACCGCCCGGCTTCATAGCGAAAAACCCAGGGCCGGGGCTGGGGCGCCGGCTGCGGTGGCGCGGCCGGTGTCGCTTCACCCGCGGCCGCAGGCTCCAATGCGGAAATGGCGTCGCCCGCACCGGCGTCTTCCGGCGCCGTAGCGAGCGAAGCCGCCGCATCTCCGGGCGCGGCACGGTCTCCGCCGTCCGAAACGCCGACAGGCGGAGTGGAGGCGCAACCCGCCATGAAAAGCGCGGCCGCCGGAATCAAACGCAAAAGCCAAACAGAAAATCGCTGCATCGTCTGGGAATGATAGCGCATATCGCGGCCGGACGGAAATCCGGTCCGCAGAAAAAAAGCACATCCGCCGGCTGTGGTGCCAGACAGGATGTTGCCAACATCGAAAAACTGACAGCGGCTGCGCCGATGTTGAAATTTCAATGTCCCGAAGGTTTTCGGTGCGTTCAATGTCCTGACATGACCCCAGTCCGGCACGGTGAAGCGCATGGCGGGTTGACCGGAAACCGGGGGAAGCGGTAGAATGCGCGCCAACAGCAACTATGGCAATCTCGACACCTTTCCCCTGCTCGATCGAGTCGATACGTTTTTGGGGCGAAAGAGCCGCGTTTGAGTCCGCAGTGCGCACCGCCGAATCAGGCGGCGTTTCGCGCGCTTCGTGGGATTCCGGCTCTGGCACCGCTTCCGGAATCGTCACGGCCGGCGGCCACACGATAGAAACTTCCTTTTCGGTGCAGACGCGCCGCCCCGGGTTTTCGGCCGGCGCGGCTGCGCGCGTCGTCAACCTCTGCCGCTGCCCCGCCGGGCAAAGCGGAGTCGCGTGCTTCCACATGCTCGCCGTGGCGATTACGCTCGCAAAGCGGGCGGCGGCGGCCAAGACTGCACCCGGCGCCAGACTCGCGGAAAAGGCCGCGGCCCGCGCCGGCGAAGCCAATCTTGCCGACGGACTTTCGCTTAAGTGCGACCCTAAAGGCGTGCCGGTACACTTGCGCATCGATGTGCCGGACGATTGGGCGGCGCGCATCCGCAAGGGTTCGATGGACATCAGCGTGTGGCTCGTGCGCGAGGGCGCCGGCGGCGAAGCCCCCGCCGTGCCGGTCGCCACCGCAGTGCGCTCGGGCGCGGCGGTGCGGCTGGCGGAAAGCGAACTGGACGTGCTTGCGGTGCTCGACGCCATCTCGAACTGCGACCTGACCGGCTCGCTGCAGCTGAACCTGCCGTATTTCCTGTGGCTGCTGGAAGTCGCCGGCAAGTGCCGCGCGCCGGTTTTGCGCACCGTCGCCGGAAGGACGCTAAAGGTCGCGTCTGGTCGCGAAAACACCGTCGCCCCGTACCTGTTCCTTTCGCTCGACCACGAAAACGGCGATGTTTTCGCCGCGTTGCGCTCCGACATACCCGGCGCTTCGGTTTCCGAGCAGCCGGAATACCTTTTCGACCGGTCGCACGGATATGCTTTCCTCGGCGGCGTCTTCTACCCGCTCGCCGCCGTCCTCCCGCAGCCGTACTGGGCGCTGTACTTCGACACGATTGCGGTCCCCCGCCCGCGCGTACGCTCGTTTCTGCACATCGAGCTGCCTGCCTTGAGGCGGACGCTTCCCGTGTCGGCGGAGGATGACGAGGGCAATCCCGGCGGCCCGGTGGAGCCGTTTCTCGACCTCTTCTCCTGGACTCCGAAAACACCGATTTTCCGCATTTTCGCGCGGGCTGCCAATCCCAAAGGTCGCTTGAGTCCGGGTTCGCTCGGCGCTTCGACCGTGCTTACGCCAACCCTCATGGCGGACTACAGCCCCGACACCGGCAAGCCCGATCCGGCGTACATGGTGCCGTGCTGCGAACCCGGTCACGACCTTTGCGTGCCGGATCCGGACGATCCGTACTCGTATTTCGTCCGCAACGCCGAGGCGGAAAAAGCGGCGCTGCAACTCGCCTCCTCCCTCGGCGTCAATCCGGCCGACCCGGCTTCGCCCCGCGGCTCCGCCCTTTCGCCGATCGTCGGGAAGGAGGAGATTTACCGCTTCCTCGGTTCGACCACGCCGGAAATCCGCGCCATCCGCGGCTGGCGCGCGGAGCCGCAGGGCGAACTCGCGGATCTCGACAGCCAGCTGGAGCGCGTATCGACGCGGGTGAAAATCGATGTGCCGGACACTTCTTCCGGCGTGTTCGACCTCACGCTCTCGTTCCACTCGGTAGGCCGCAACGACCTGCTGCCCGCTTCCGAAATCATCGCCCAGTGGCACCATGGCCACGCTTTCGTGCCGTGGCGCAACAGGACATATCTCTTCAGCCCCGGCGCGCTGCGTTCGCTCGGCGAGTCGTTCGCCGAAATCCTCGGAAAGCCGTCGAGTTCGGCGGCTTCGGACGGCGAAAGCATCGTGGAAAACGCGGCGCAGGGGATTCCCGTGCGCTTCCCGGCCACGGTCGCCCCGTTCCTTGTCTCGCTCGTGGGGAGCCTCAAGGACGCCTTTGTCGTGTTCGACCACGAATCGCGCCCCTGGGCCGACCACTACCGCTCCTTCCTCGCCGGGCAGACCCTCGCCGGCGTGAAGGAGACTTCGCCGGTGCCGGAGCCGCTGCGGTCGATGCTGCGCCCGTACCAAAGGGCCGGTGTCGCGTGGTTGCGCTCGATCGAGAAGCGCGACATGGGCGGCATCCTCGCCGACGAAATGGGCCTCGGCAAAACCGTGCAGACGCTGGCCTGGCTCGCACTGCCGCGCAGCAGGCTCGCGGCGCGCGGACTGCCGGCGCTCGTCGTATGCCCGACGTCGCTCGTCGATAACTGGGCGGCCGAGGCCGCCAAGTTCACGCCCGCGCTGAAGGTGCTCGCGATGGACGAATCGAGCCGCGGGGCGATGCTCTCGGATTCGCCGCGCGTACGGGCCGCGTACGCCGGCGAAGACGCGCCGTCGTCGCGTCTTCTCGACCCCGAGGCGTTTGCCGCCGCCGCAGAAGGCGTCGATCTCGTGATAGCCTCCTATTCCACGCTCAGGCGCGATGTCGGCGCATACCGGAAAATGGAGTTCTCGGTCGTGGTGATCGACGAGGCGCAGTCGATCAAAAACCGTGCGACCCAGAGCGCCCACGCCGTAAAGTCGCTCGTTTCGCACTGCAGATTGGCCGTGACGGGCACACCGGTCGAAAACGCGCTTCTCGACTTGTGGTCGATATTCGATTTTCTCATCCCCGGATATCTCGGATCGCACCAGGATTTCCGCGAGCGCTACGAAAGGCCGGCGGCCGAACTGGCCCGCCCGGACTGCCCGCTCGCGGCGCGCCTTGAAGGCGAGGAAACGCTTTCGCGCCTGCGCGCAAAAGTGTCGCCCTATCTTTTGCGCCGTCTCAAGACCGAAGTCGCGAAAGACCTTCCGCCGCTACAGCAAAAGGAAGAGTGGACCGTGCTCGATCCGGCGCAGAAGAAGCTCTACGACCGCTGGTTCGCCGCCGCGCGCGGGCAGGTGGCGGCGGCGATCGCGGACAGCGGGCTCGAAAAGTCGCAGATGCTGGTGCTCACCGCGCTTCTCAGGCTCCGTCAGATCTGCTGCCACCCCGCCTTGCTCGCCAAAGACCATCCGGACGCCGCCGCGTGCACATCGTCGAAGTTTTCAGGTCTCTTCGATCTTCTGGACGAAGCGCGCGACGGCGGCCACCGCGTGATCGTGTTCTCGCAGTTCGTCGAAATGCTCGGTCTTGTAAGGGCCGAACTCGGTCGGCGCAACATGCCGTTTTGCTACCTCGACGGCGCTTCGCGCGACCGGTTCGAGCAGGTGCACCGCTTCAACGCCGATCCTTCAATCCCCGTTTTTCTCGTGTCGCTCAAGGCCGGCGGCACCGGCCTCAACATCACCGGCGCGGACGAAGTCGTTCTTTTCGACCCCTGGTGGAATCCCGCAGTCGAGGATCAGGCCGTGGCGCGCGCGCACCGCATCGGGCAGAAGCGCTCCGTCACCGCCCACCGGCTTCTCACGCGCGGCACGATCGAAGAAAAGGTGTTCCGCATGCAGGCGCACAAGCGGGCCTTGGTTTCCGCGACGATACGCGAGAGCGCGCTCGCCGATTCCCCTGCCCTTTCCATGGACATCGTGCGGGATTTGTTCGAACTTTAGCGCGCTAGCGCCCGGATGGTGCGGCTTCGAGCGAAGTATCGACCGCCGCCGCCGGCTGCGGCGCGTCCGCCGCCGCGTCGATCGCGATGCCGTCGCGGCTTATGTGCGTGTCCGGCGGCGGGTCTTCGATGTAAACGTCCTGCCACGAGAGACGGCCGTCTTCGACCGTGAAGATCCTGTACGAAGCCTGGCGCTGCCAGAACGAAGCGAAGCACGGGGCGACGATCGTGGGCGGGCCGCCGTCGCCGTGCTCCGCATAGCAGTTGCGGTGGAAGTGTCCGGCAAGCACGGCCCGCACGTTTGGATGGCGGCAGAGGAGCGCGCGCCACCGCCGCAGACCGTCCGGGTCGCTCCATGCGGGCTTGAACTCGCCGTCTGCGTAGTCGTCGCAGTCCGGTACGTGCGTACACACGAAAACCGGTTTCCCGGCCGGGCAGCGCCCGATGCGCTCCTCCAGCCATTCAAGCGGGTCGAAACCCGGAATCGCTGGCGCGTCTTTGCGGCGGATGCACTCCGTGCAGACCGCGATGTAAAGCGCATTCGACGTCTCGACCGTCTGTCCAAGCGGCCCGAAAAACTCGCGGTACGCCGCAGCGGTCCTGAAAAAACGGTTCGTCGGGTCGGAATACTGGAACACGATGTCGTGGTTTCCGGGGCACATGATTTTCGGCGCGTTGATCGCCGAAAAAATTTCTTTCGCTCGTTGCGCCACATCGGGACTGTTCACGCCGTTCGAGACCACATCGCCCGTGTGGATCACGCATTCGACGGCAAACGGCAGCGCATTGATCTGCCGCACCGCCTCGCGGTAGCGCCACTGGTGCAGCGCGCGCCCCTGGTGCGTGTCGGAAATCTGGACAAAGCGGAACGCATCGGCGCGGCCCGTGGCGCAAACCGCGCACAGCGCCGGAAAAAGCAAAACGGCTATCGGCACAATCTTCGTTTTCATGGCGTCAATTATACCTGGGCGGAAGCGAATGAACTTGTTCCCAAGAATTTGAGAACTCATACGTAGTCAATCACCTCGATTCTCCCCGACTCTCCCCGATTCTCTCCGACTCTCGGGCGCAAAGGCGCCAGGCGCGACGTAGCGCCAGTTGCGGGCGTTTCGTGGAAACGCCCCTACCCGGAAGCGACCGGCAGGGACGCGCCCACGGCGCGTCCGCACGCGCCCGAGAGCCGGGGAGAAAGGGTGCCGGAATTGCGGGATGTCGGGATATCGGGATGTCGCTCCGGGATTTCGGCGGCGGAGCCGCCTTGGTCGGGATGTCGCGAGGAGGCGATCAATAAACTCTGCGCCTCCGCCTCCTCTGCGCCCCTGTGTGACAAAAATGCCTCATCTGTGCCTCTGTGCCTCTGTGTGACAAAATTGAAAACATGGAGAAAATGCATGACTACGGGTGCGCCGCTATTGCTCGAAAAGGGGAAAAGTCTAGTGAACAGACTTATCCCGATTTTTTCGGGATAAATTGTCCCGAAATCTCACAAACCCATTGAAAATATTGGGGTTCGTGCAAATTGTCAGCGCCCAAAAATCG
>JAFSUV010000013.1 GCA_017450425.1 Kiritimatiellia bacterium | reverse complement strand
CGTTGCACTGGTACACGATGGCGGCCTTCTCGCCGCCAAGCACCGCGAAGCCGTGCGCGAAACCTTCCGGCACGTACAACTCCTCGCCGCCGTCCGCGGTGAGGGTGAAAGCCCGCCACTTCCCGAAAGTGGGGGAAGCGGGGCGGCAGTCAACCACCACGTCCCAGATCGCGCCGGCGCATACGGCGACGAGCTTTGCCTGCACGTGCCGTTTCTGGTAGTGCAGGCCGCGCAAAACGCCGGGGGCGGAAATCGAGGAGTTGACCTGCACGAACGCCGTGTCCACGCCGAGCGCCGCATAGGCGTCGCGGCGGCTGAGTTCCTTGAACAGGCCCCGCCCGTCCCTGAACACGTCGGGCCGGATGAGCAGCACCCCGCCCAAGTCGCATTTTTCAACAGTCATTTCAAAAACGTTTTCGTTGCGATGTCGTTTAACACAGCCGGAAAGTGCCCGGAGCGGGGATCGAACCCGCACTTCCTTCGGGAAAGGGGATTTTAAGTCCCCTGCGTCTGCCATTCCGCCATCCGGGCGAATCCAAGGCGCGGCTGCGCACGGCAACAAGAAGATATCAAAGGCCGCGGCTTAAGGCAAGGCGCGCCCGGAAAAAATGGCGAATTTCGTGGTATATTCCGCTGCAACGGCGATATCGGGGCGCGAAAGCCCCGTCAAGCAGAAGAACAAGGAAAACAATGAAAACAGTGGTCAAACTGGTGGTGGCTGTGCTCATGGCGGCCTTTTCCGCCACCGCGCAAACCGCCCCGGAAAACGTGCAGACGATAGACCGGTCGGCGCTTGCAACCGTAGCCGCCGAGATAACCATGCCGGAGCCGGTCGATGTGGCGGCCACGGTCGAAGCCGATTCGGGGTGGCTCGAAGCGTTCACCGAATGGATCGGCAGGGTCGATGACATGGTGTGGGGCGTGCCGCTCATCGGCACCATATTGGTGACGGGCATACTCCTCACGGCGCTTCTCCGCTTCGTGCACCTCTTCAACCTGAAGCGCGCCCTGCGGTACATGGTCAATTCCGAAACCGACGGCAGCGGCGAAGTCTCGAGTTTCGGCGCGCTCTGCACGGCGCTGTCCGCGACGATCGGCACGGGCAACATCGTCGGCGTCGCGACGGCAGTCGGCACCGGCGGCCCCGGCGCTCTCTTCTGGATGGAAGTCGCGGCGTTTTTCGGCATGGCGACAAAGTACGCGGAAGGCCTTCTCGCGGTGAAGTACCGCGAAGTTTCACCCGAAGGCAAAGTCCTCGGCGGTCCGTTCTACTACATCGAAAAGGGCCTTGGCCGCAATTGGAAGTGGCTGGCGGTTTTGTTCGCCGTGTTTGGCGTGACGACCGGGCTTCTCGGCATAGGCACCATCACGCAGGTGCACGGCATCACTTCGGCGACGCTGCGCTTTTTCGATCCGAACTTCAACCCGGCGGACGCCACGACCGGCTTTGCCGTGTTCGGCACCACCTATTCGTGGTCAACCGTAGTGTCGGGGCTTGTCGTCACCGCCTGCGTGGCGCTCGTTGTAATCGGCGGCCTCAAGCGCATATCGAAGGTTTCCACCATCATCGTGCCGTTCATGGCGGTGTTCTACGTGACGATCTGCGCGTTTCTGCTCTTCGGGAACCTCTCGAAAATCACGGCGGCGGTCGAGCTTGTCGTCCGCGCCGCGTTCAACCCGGAGGCGTTCACCGGCGGCATGGTGGGCACGATGCTCATCGCGATGCAAAAGGGCGTCGCGCGCGGAATTTTCTCGAACGAGGCCGGTCTCGGATCGGCGCCGATCGCAGCCGCCGCGGCGACCACCAAGGAGCCGGTGCGGCAGGGCCTCATTTGCATGACCGGCACCTTCATCGACACGATCGTCATCTGCACGATGACCGGTCTCGCCATCGTCGTCACCGGCGCATGGGAGCCGGAACTCGGGCTCAAGGGCGTCGATATCACGATCTACGCCTTTACGAAGGGCCTTGCGTTCCTCGGACCGCACAGCGGCATGATCGCGAGTTTCTTCCTCATGGTCGCGCTGGCGTTCTTCGCCTTCACGACGATTCTCGGCTGGGACTACTACTCCGAGAAGTGCCTCGAATACCTCGTCGGCTCGAAGCGGCAGGGCATCATCAAGTTCTACCGTCTCCTCTACGTCATCGCGGTGTTCATCGGGCCGTACCTCACGGTAAGCGCCGTGTGGAGCATCGCGGACACGACCAACGGCCTCATGGCGTTCCCGAACCTCGTGGCGCTCGTCCTGCTTTCACCGACTGTCGTGCGCCTGACGCGCGACTACTTCCGCCGGCTGGACGCCGGGGAAGTGCAGGACTAGCGGCCTGCGGAAGAAGGCGCGCGCCGCGGAAAGCGGTGCGCGCCGCTTCAACCAAAGGCGCCGAAGCGCGTGGGAGCCCTGCGTTCGTACCGGACGCGGGGCTCTTCCAATCCGAGCGCGTACCACTGGTCGCCGATTCCGGCGTTGGAAAACTGCTTGATGCGGTTGTTGGCGAGCGCGTCGCGGTTGCGGCGCAGCGTCGCGCCCGGCTCGGAGTCGGTGTTGTTGTCGCGGCACGCCTTTTCGAGCAGTTTGTACGCTTCGTCGATCTTTCCCCTTTTCACGTAGATCCACGCCATGGCCGCCGAAAGCGTCGCGCTCTGGTTGTAGCGCAGACGCGCACGGATTTTGCGGTACGTTTTCTCGATGTCCTCCAGCGCGTCGCCTTTCGTGAATTGGCGCGCCATTTTCATGGAGGCCGTGAACGGGTCGAGGATGAAGCATTTCGGAAGCAGTTCGTCCACCTTCCCGAAGTCCCTGAGCTGCCAAAGCAATTGCACCCGCATGGCGTTCGTCTGGCGGCTGAAGTACGGAATCCATGGCGAATACGCGTCGAGCGCTTCGGTTTTCGCGAGCGCTTCGCGCGCAAGGTCGGCCTGCTTGCGCTGCACGGTTTCGAGAAAGCGCCGGGGGTCGCCCTTCGGGTGGTGCTGCCAGTCGTTCACCTGGTTTTGGAGGCGCTTCTGGCCGTCCATCATCGCGCTCTGGATCGCGTTCGTGACCGCGGCGACTTTGCGGCGCACGACGAAGGCCGTCGCCACCATCGCGAAAAACGCGCCCAGTACGCCCCAGGCGACCGCCCAGTGCGGCGAAGCCGCTTCAGTAAACCAAAGCGCCGAACCGACGCCGGCGCCGACGAAAACCGAAATCAAAATCGCGTACATTTGGCATGTCTCCTCGAAAAACGCCGGATTTCCGGCG
>JAFSUV010000233.1 GCA_017450425.1 Kiritimatiellia bacterium | reverse complement strand
GCAGCCAGCGCCTCCGCGCCGTTTCCGGCGGCGGCTTCGATTGCGAGCAGGACCGGGCCGCAGTCTGCGAAAACGGCGCTATCGTCGCCCGCGAGGGCGGCTGCGGTGCGGGCGTTTTCCAACGCCTCCGGCGGGATTTCCGGCACGCCGCCGGGCGGGCCGGGAAATGCGCGCGAGGCCTGCAGCGCCGCCGCCGCCGCGTACGCCACGGCGGCAAGGGAATGCTGCGCGCTGGAGCCGGGCTTTTCGCCGGCGAGAATCCCGGCCGCCACGGAAAACGCCGACACTGCGGATTCCGACGCAGCGGAAGAGAGCGCCAGAGCGGCGTCCGCCTCGCGGCCGCAAAGTGCCAGCGCGTGGGCGCGGTCGGCGATGACGAGCGGAAGGAGCGGATCGTTTTCGCCGAGGCGCCCTTGCAGCGCCGCGAGCGTCTGCGCCGCTTCTTCCGGCTTTCCCGACGCGCAAAGCGCGCGGGCGAGCATCCACTCGGCCGCGGCGGGGCGGTCGGCGAAGGTGCGGAGCCACGCGACCGCGTCTGCGGGCGGGAGCGCCTTTTCGCGCGCGGCGGCGGCGAGGACGAGCGCGCCGTCGCTGCGCGAACCGGCCGCGATGGATTCTTCGAGCGCCGCATCGGCGCGCTTCATGGCGACGCCGGCAAGGCCGAGCCGGAGCGCGAGCTCGGCGTCGCGCTCGTCCGCAAGGGAGGCGAAGGAGGCCGCAAGCGCGACGGCGGCAAGCACTGTGCGCCGGCGCGCCCTCACGCCCGGCCTCCGTGCGGCGCGAAAATGCGCATGGCGTTTTCGCGGCAAAGCGCAGCCGCTTCGTCGCCGGAAATGCCGAGTATGGCGGCGAGGCGCGACGCGGTGTGCGCGACCAGCGCGGGCCGGCACCGCTCGCCGCGGTGCGGCACGGGCGCGAGGAAGGGGGAGTCGGTTTCCACGAGCAACCGGTCGCGGGGCAGGCCGGGGACGATCCGGCGCAGGGCGTCCGCCCCTTCGAAAGTCAATATCCCGGACAGCCCGAACGACATGCCCAGCGGCACGAGCTTTTCGGCGAAAGAGGCGGGGCCCGTGAAGCAGTGAAGCGCGCCCGCGCGGCCTTCGCGCGCAAGTTCTGGCGAAAGCCGCTCCGCGAGGATCGCCGCGACGTCCGCCTCGGCGCCGCGCGAATGCACGGAGCACGGGAGGCGCAACTCCGCCGCCAGCGAAACCTGGGCGGCGAAAAGGGCGCGCTGGGCGCGGCGCGTGTCTTCGCTCTCGCCGTGCGAATAGTCGAGTCCGATTTCGCCGACGCAGGCGATCGAAGACGCGGCGGCGCGCACCGTTTCAAGCGCCTGATCGACGGAAACCGCGCCTTCTTCGCCCTGTTCGAACCCGACTGCGGCGAAGACGAAGTCCGGATCGGCCGAATGCGCGGAAAGCGCGGTTTCGTTCGCTTCCGCCGACCCCCCGGTGGCGAGAACACCGGAAAGGCCGGCGTCTCTGGCCTCGCGGACGAGCGCGGCCACGTCGTCCGAACGCTCGAAGTGGCAATGCGAGTCGAACGCGCCGCAGGCGATCCGGGGGGAGGCGGCAGCCATCGCTAGCGGGCGTCCGTGGCCTTGATGCGGTCCCAGGCCTTGTTGTAGAGCTCGATCGCGGCGGGGTCGTCCTCGAAGCCGCGCAGGACCTGGCCGCGGGCGATGGTCTCGTCGTCGGGGATCACGATGGCGCGGTAGTCGTCGTCGAGCTTTTCGATGCCGGCTTTGACCGGCATCGGGCCGCAGACGTACTCCATGTTGACGCACGCCACGTCGCCGTCGTAGAGGTAGTTCATGAAGGCGTACGCCAAATCGGGGCGCGGCGCCTCCGCCGAGAGCACCATCTCGTCAACGCCGATCGTGAAGCCCTCGACCGGGAGCGCGAACCCGACGTCCGGGCGCGGCTCGATGCCCTCCTCTTCGTCGCCGACTATGACCTGGACGGCGTCGGTGGAGTAGCCGTGCCCGAGATATGTCGCGCCGGAGGGGACTTCGGTCTTGTAGCTCTCGGCGTCGAATTTGCGGGTGTTGCCCCGCCAGGAGAGGACGCGCTCCACGGCGGCGTCGATCTGCGCCGGGTCTGTCGAGTTGACGGAATATCCGAGACTCATGAGGCCGGCGCCGATGACTTCGCGGATGTCGTCGAGCAGCGTGACGCGCCCCTTCAGCGCAGGGTTGGAGAGGATTTCCCACGTGGCCGGGTCCGCGCCTTCGGGCAGTTTGTCCTTGCGATAGACGAGGCCGGTGTAGGTCACGGCGTACGGGATGTTGTACTTGAAGCCGCTGTCGAGGATCTGGGAGGCGAAGCGCTCGTCGAAGCCGGCGAGGTTCGGGACGCGCGCGTGTTCGATCGGCACGATCATGCCGGAGGCTGCCATGGTGCCGATCTGGTAGGAAGTCGGCGTCACGATGTCATAGCCGTTGCCGCCGGCCTTGAGCTTGGCGTACATGGCCTCGTTCGATTCGAAGGTGTCGATCACGACCTTGCAGCCGAGGGCGTTCTCGAAGCCCAGCACGACATCGGGCGCGATGTAGTCGCTCCACGTGTAAACATGCAGTTCCGCGCCCTTGGCCGAATCGGTGTCCAGACCGCTGGCCTTGGCGGCGGCGAGCGCCTGGGCGGAGAGATCGACGCCGGGGTCCGAGCCCGATCCGGCGCATCCGGCTGCGATTGCCGCGGCGGCGGCGGCGATGGCGATGTTTGCGTTTTTCATTTGCTTTTCCTTTTGCTGTTTTGGGGGTTGCGGGAAAGGGCCTTGGACACGCCGACGAGGGCGCAGGTGAAGCAGAGCATGAGCGTCGAAAGCGCGAACACCGCGGGGAGATTGCGCGAGTGCTTGGTCATGGAGCTGACGAACGTCGGGAACGTGTTCGTGCCGGCGCCGTTCACGAACGACGTGATGACGACATCGTCGATCGAAAGCGTGAAGGCGAGGAGCCCGCCGGCGACGATCCCCGGCAGCAGGAGCGGCAATTCGACCTTGAAGAACGTGTACCACGGCCCCGCGCCGAGGTCGTACGCGGATTCGATCAGGCGATCGTCGAAATCCTGGAGGCGGGCGAGAAGCGTCATCGTGACATACGACACGCAGAACGTCACGTGCGCGACGAGGATCGTCCAGAAGCCGCAATCCACGCCGCAGGCGACGAACAGCATCAGCAGCGAGATGCCGATCAGGATGTCCGGCATGACGAGCGGCGTGTAAACGAGCGCGTAGTGCACGGACTGGAGGCGGCTTTTGAAGCGGTGCAGGGCGAGGGCGGCCGTGGTGCCGATCACGCACGAAACGACGGTCGCCAGCCCCGCGATCCGCAGCGACAGCCAGAAGCTCTGCATGAGGGGCGCCACCGAGTGGTGGCCGCCGAAGATGAGCGAATACCACTTGCCGGAGAAGCCGAGGAAACGGCCGTCCGCGCCGAAGAACGACATCGAGGCGCCGTTCGGCACGAAGCCGTAGGCGAAGATGAGAAGCACCGGGCCGTAGAGAAACGCCATCACGACCCCCAGCACGGCGAGGGAGAAGAAAGACCTTTTCATCTACTTCGTGCCTCCAGCCATGAGCCGCGCGGCCCGGACTTCGACGATGCGCCGCCCCCGCTTCGCCTGGTAGCGCCGCCACCAGGCGGCGGCAATGATCGGCACGAACACGCTCGCCGCCATGAGCGTGGCGAGCGCGGCCGCGTGGGGGATGTTGCGGTTCTGGATCGCGCGCATGAAAATCTTGTTGCCGATCAGCACGCAGTTGGTGCCGCCGAGCATCTGCGGGATGACGTATGACCCCACGGCCGGGATGAACACCATGAGCACGGCCGAAACGATGCCCTGCCGTATGCCCGGCACGAAAACGCTCGTGAAGGCGCGCAGATTGCCGGCCCCGAGGTCCCGCGCCGCTTCCATGAGCGAAAAGTCGAATTTCTCCGCGGCGGTGTAGATCGGCATGATCGCGAACGGCAGGAGCGTATAGACGGAGACGAGCACGACCGCGGCCTCGGAGTCGAGAATCGTCGAAAAGGCGGGATCGGGCGGCTCCGCCGGCGCGATGCCCGCGCCGTCGAGCGCGCGGGCCACGAGCCCCGGCAGGTGCGCCGAGAGCCAGTGGCGCGCCTCGAGGAGCGAAAAATAGCAGTGCTGCACCCAGCCGTCGGGGTGCAGGATCGTCTTCCAGGCGAAGACGCGCACGACGAAGTTTGTCCAGAACGGGAGCATGATCGCGCCCGCCACGACCGCGCGCCACTTCGAGCGCATCTTCGCTATGGCGTAGCCGCACGGAAGCGCGAGCAGGATGCACCACACCGTGACCTCGAACGATATCCGTATCGTCTTCCACACGATGGCCGGGTAGTCCGGATCGACGATTTCGCGCCAAGTGGAAAGGCTCCATTCTCCGACGCCGCCGTCGGGGGAATGGCCGTGAAACGTGAACGCGAGGACGACAAGCGCCGGGATGGCGAAGAAAAGCGCGAGCCACAGCAGAGACGGCGCCGTGATCGCGATTTCGTGCTGGCGCTTCGTCATTTCGCTTCTCCGGCCGCAGCGGCGTTCTGCGGGATCTTCGGGGGCAGGAGGGATTCGTCCACCGGGGCGCTGTCGTCCAGCATGTAGCCGTTGTCGGCGTGCCACGAGAGCCACACCTCGTCGCCCCAGCGGATCGGCTTTTCGTCGAGCAGGTACGCGAGGTGCTGCTGGTATATGGCCACCCGGCGCTCGCCGACCGACACCCAGTAGTTGGTGTGGTTGCCGGAATAGATGATGTCCTCGACCTTGGCGCGCAGCACGTTGAGGCGCGGCGCGGCGCCGGCCGGCGGATCGACCGAAATGCGGAACTTTTCGGGGCGCACGCTGAGGTTCACGCGGTCGCCGACGGCCTTTTGCTTGTCGTTGTAGCAGAGCACTTCCGCGAAGCCGCCTATCGAAAGGCGGCAGTAGTTGGGCTCCGGGCACGCCGAGACGACGCCGTCGAAAAAGTTCGTGTCGCCGATGAACGACGCGACGAAGCTCGTCTTCGGCGCTTCGTAAACCTCCGCCGGGCGGGCGATCTGCTCGCAGACGCCGGCGTGCATCACCGCGATGCGGTCGCTGAGGCTCATCGCCTCGCCCTGGTCGTGCGTCACGTAGAGAAACGTGATGCCCACTTCGTCGTGGATGAGGTCGAGCTCCAGCAGCATCCGCTGCCGCAGCTTCAGGTCGAGCGCCGCGAGAGGCTCGTCGAGCAGCAGCACGCGCGGCCTGTTCACGAGCGCCCGCGCGATCGCGACGCGCTGCTTCTGGCCGCCGCTTATCTGGTTGGGGAAGTGGTCGGCGCGGTCTTCCATCTGCACGAGCCGGAGCATCTTCTCGACTTCGCTCTCGATTTCGTCCTTCGGCCTGCCCGCGACCTTGAGGCCGAACGCGATGTTGTCGAACACGCTCAGGTGCGGGAACAGCGCGTAGTTCTGGAAAACCGTGTTGACGCTGCGCTTGTTGGGCGGCAGGTCCGTGATGTCCTTGCCGTCGAGGCAGATGCGGCCCTCGTCCGGCCTCTCGAACCCGGCCAGCATCCTGAGAAGCGTGGTCTTGCCGCATCCGCTCGGACCCAAAAGCGAGAAGAATTCGCCCTTCTTTACGCCGAAGGAGGCGTGGTTTACGGCGATTGTCTTGCCGAAACGCTTGGTGACGCCCTGGAATTCGAGAAAATCGGCCACTTGCGAGCCTCGCGATTTTGTTTGGCCGGGCGGGACATCGGTCGCGCCCGGAGGGGTTGGCGGACAAAAAAAACGACGTCCGACGCGGACGCGTTTTCGCGGATTTCCGGAATTGGTCGGGGTATCGAGATTTGAACTCGAGACCTCTTGCACCCCAAGCAAGCGCGCTAGCCAGGCTGCGCTATACCCCGATGTCACCGGTCGAATGCCGCCGCTCGCGCGGCAGCGGGGCGGAACGATATCAAAAACGGATTTTCAATGCAAGCGGAAATTTCGTTTTCGCCGGCGCGGTTTCGTCCGCCGGAAGGTGACGGAGAGGGAGAGGGGCGTTTTAGGCCGAAAGGACGCAAAGGGTCTCGAAGTGCGCGGTCCTGGGGAACATGTCGAAGAGCCGGACCGCATCGAGGCGGAAAACGCCGGATCCGGCGCAGAGGGTCTTCAAGTCGCGCGCGAGCGTGTCCGGCGCGCAGGAAACGTAGAAGAGGAGGCGGGGCGGCGACGCGACGAGCGCGCGGACGACGTCGGGCGCAAGCCCGGCGCGCGGCGGATCGACGATGACGGCGCGCGACTTGTCGTCGCCGAAGGCGGAAACGAATTTCGCGGCGCCGCGCCCGACGTCGGCGCAGACGAAACCGGCAGCGTCGCCCAGCCCGTGCTCCCGCGCGTTG
>JAFSUV010000232.1 GCA_017450425.1 Kiritimatiellia bacterium | reverse complement strand
GCGCCGAACGGCCACACCACGATCTTCCTGCGCGAATCGGCGCCGAGTCCCGGCGCGACGTACGAGGCCACGTTCACGCGGAGGTTGACCGTCCAGGTGCCGTCGGGGTCCCTGCCCGCCGAATCGACGCTGTAGCTGCGTATCGCGCCTTTCGTCGCAGTCCGCACTTTCTCGCTCTGCGAGGACGAATACGAGGTTTCGCGGCTCGTCCCGCCGGAGCCGCCGCTCGCGGTCTCGGAGAAGACGCCGGAAAGCTCGCGGGTGAAGTCGAGTTTTACACCGTTCACCTGGCGCAGCGCTTCGGCGAAGCCGTCGATCATCGCGGCTTCGCGCGTTTCGCCGCGCCCTTCCACCGCGACGGTCTTGAGCTCCGTTTCACCGCGCCCGGGCAGGGCGACGGCGGCGACAACCATCGCCGCGAGCGCGGCGGCGCGAAAACGCAGACCGTGCATCAGAAGTCCTCCAGGGTGTTGTGCCTGACGCTTTCAAAACGCCCCGGAGTCGCGCCGGAAGCGGCGGCGGGATCGGCCGCCTTGGGCCGCGGCGGCTCGTATGCGCCCTTGTTTATCGCATCGACGGCCTTGAGCGTGCTGAACTTCCACACGCGCGCGACCGCGTAGAACTGCTGCCCGGAAGGGATCTTGAAAAACTTGGTGTTGAGCGTCGATACGCCTTGAAGCCTCATGCCGGCCTGCGACTTGGCGTAGGTGCTCACGGTTTCGACCATGTCCTTCACCACCCGCTCCGTCGAGAGGGAATTGGCGGTCATTTCGCGCTCCACGATCTTCTCCACGCTTTGACCGGTCTGGCGGCTGTTCCGCACCGACATCTGGCCGGAGACGGACTCGGCCAGTTGCGCGTCCGCCAGGTCGATGGCCTTCTGGCGCGCGGAGTTCTTGCGGGTCGAGTTGATGTAGGCGTCGTCGCCGTCGGGGATGTACGCCGCCACCGCGTACGAAACGAGCGCCGGCTCGCCGTTCTCGTCGTAAACGAGGCGGGTTCCGAGCGTACCGAGGTTTTCGGAGACGTTCTTCGGCACCATCGTCGCGAGGTCGCGCCCCTTGCCGGTCACGATCGACTGGCGCTGCGCGGCGACGTCCTTGGCGACCTGCACCGTCTTGGGCGAAAACACCGCCACCACGCCGACCGTGGCATTGCCGTCCTTGTCGATCACGACCGTCGATTGCACCGGGACGATGCCGGCAATGTCGCCCGCGGCGTTCTTGACCATTTCCTTGACGAACAGTTCCTTGAAGAGCGTCTTCTTCTTTTTCGCCGGCAGCTTTTCGACTTCGCCGGGCGCCACGCCAAGGCGCTGCAGTTCCTTGTCGAGCTTCGCGCCCGCCACGTCGAGGGATTTGTCGAGGAGGGCCTGGGCCTTGGCCGCGATCGACCTGTCGGCCGCCGGGATTTCGAGCGGTATCTCGCGGGCGGCGGACGAATCGTCGGAGAAGAACTCGTACGCCTTCTCCGTGGCGACGCGCCCGGAGCGGATCATCGTCACCTGCTGCTGTATGTCCTGCATCGCAAGCTCGAACGCGGCCGAGAGCGCGTTGCCGAATTGCGGATCGGTGGCGGGATACGCCGCAGTCTTCATCGCGAACGCGAAGATTTTGCCGCCGTGCTCGCCCCAGTCGCCGAGGCCGAACGATTCGCGGACTTTTTCCTGCCATTCATCGACGGAATCAAGCGAGCAGTCGATCGCGTTCGGATCGGAGAGCGCGGTCTGCTCGGCCGCCTCGTCAACGGCGGGATCGGCCGCCGCCGGTTGCGCGCCAAACGCGAAAATCGCGGCGATTCCGAGCGCCAGCGGCGCCAAAACGGAGAATTTGTCTGGTTTCATTTGTTTTGTGGAGTTGGTTGTTTCCTGAAGAATCGGTTCGCGCCCGGCACCGCTTTTCGCGGGCCTTTTCGCGCTCCCGGAGCGGATCGGACCGGCCGCAAACGCGGTGTTCGGCATTATCGCAAAAGCGGGACCGGTATGCAAGCGGCCGCGAAGCGGCTCATGCCCAAGCACACCTTTTAGGCTTGTCCCCCCGTTTTTTCGCGCGACAGCGGCGCACTCGGCAGTCTTGCATTTCCTCCATGTTTTCAATTTTGTCACACAGAGGCACAGAGGAGGCGGAGGCGCAGAGTTTATTGACCGCCTCCTCGCGACATCCCGATCAAGGCGGCTCCGCCGCCGAAATCCCGGAGCGACATCCCGATCAAGGCGGCTCCGCCGCCG
>JAFSUV010000231.1 GCA_017450425.1 Kiritimatiellia bacterium | reverse complement strand
CATGCGCGACGGCGAATCGCTGCGGCTCTTTCCGATGATGGCGATCGAGCAGGACGATCCCGTCGCCGCCGCCGCGAGGCTCTCGGTGCTCTCGGCGATGCGCCCCAGGACGCTGGTGACGACCTGCGTCCAGGCGCTCCTGCAGCCTTCGCCCGACCCCGTGCGCACGGAAGCGCTGTCGCTGCACCTCAAGCCGGGCTGCGGTCCGGGGCCGGAAGAAATGCGCGCGTGGCTGGAAGACAACGGCTACAGACGCGAGCGCGAAGTCTTCGAGGCCGGAGTCTATGCCGTGAAGGGAGGCATCGTCGATGTGTGGCCCGCCGCCGCCGGAGTGCCGAGCCGCATCGAGTGGTTTGGCGACGAAGTGGAGTCGCTGCGCACCTTCGATCCGATCTCCCAGCGCTCGTCCGCGACGATCGAGAGCCTGCGCGTACCGCCCAAGACGCTGCCCGTGGAGGACAGGCACCCGCTCACGGACTTCCTGCCGGACGGGTCGTGCGTCGTGTGGATCGGCGGCTCCGTGCTGGAGGAATCGGCGGAAGCGTTCGCCAGCGCCACGGCGCTGCCGGCGCACCGCTCGCTTGCCGCGCTGCGCGACGCCCTCGCGAAGCGCAAATCGGTGCGGCAGGTTTTTCTCGGATATCCGATCCCGGACGGAGTGCGCGAAGCGGCGCTTCCCTTTGCCGAAATCTCCGACGGCGAAGATACGGGCGCCGGCACCGGGATGCCGTCGCCGGATTGGATGGAAAACCACCGTCGCGTGCGCCTCGAAGATCTCGCCCGGCAAACGCGGGGCGGGCAGACCCCGCTCTTCGTGTGCCTCGACACCGCCGGCGCGCTCGAGCACTTGCGCGACGCCGGGGCGCCGAAGGGCGCCACGCTGCGCGTGGCGCCGATTTCCGGCGGATTCCGCATCGTGGGCGAAAGCGGCGGAACGGCGCTCGCGGTGCTTGCCCAGTCCGACCTCTACGGCATTTCGCCGCGCCGCCGGCGCGACTCACCGGCGGCCGAAGGCGCGGCGCAAAGCGTCCTTTCGACCCAGCTCGGCATCGACACCGACCCGGAAGCCGATCCCGACGACGCCGCGCAAGCCGCGGCCGAGGCGCTCGCCGCGCGCCTTTTCGACCAGTTTTCGCCGGGCGATCTGGTGGTGCACCTGAACCACGGCATCGGGCGCTATCTCGGCACCAAGGACGTCGAGTTTTCCGGCAGCTTCACGGAGTCGATGGTGCTCGAATACGCCGGCGGCACTCGGCTCTACGTGCCGATGACGCAGGCGCACCTCGTCTCGCGCTACTCCGGCGTCGGCGACGCCCCGGTGCGCCTCCACGCCCTTTCCGGGACACGCTGGAAAAACGAAAAGGACGCCGCGGCCGCGGCCGTGCAGGCGCTGGCGCTCGGCATGCTGCGGCGCCAGGCCCGGCGCAAGGCGCTCCCGGGGCGGCCCTTCGCGCACGAGACGCCGTATCTGGAGGCTTTCGAAGCGAGTTTTCCGCACCGCGAAACTCCGGGCCAGGCGGAATGCATCCGGGCCGTGCGCGAAGACATGGAAAGCGCCCACCCGATGGACCGCCTCGTCTGCGGCGACGCCGGCTACGGCAAGACCGAAATCGCGCTCCGCGCCGCGTTCATCTGCGCCATGCAGGGGCGGCAGGTGGCGCTGCTCGTGCCGACGACGGTTCTCGCGCAGCAGCACTACGCCACGTTTCGCGAGCGCATGGCGCCGTATCCGCTCCGCATAGCGGTCCATTCGCGGTTCGTCACCGACAGGCAGCGCGCGGAAGCGCTCGCCGGCGCGGCCGACGGAACGGTTGACATCATCGTGGGCACGCACGGCATACTCGGGCCCAACGTCCGCTTCAAAGACCTCGGCCTCGTCATCATCGACGAAGAGCAGCGCTTCGGCGTGCGCGACAAGGAGCGGCTCACGGAACTGAGCGAGTTGGTCGATGTGCTGACGCTTTCCGCGACTCCCATCCCTCGCTCGCTCTATCTGGGCCTCACGGGCGCGCGCGACCTGTCGCTGCTGCGCACGCCGCCGCCCGGGCGCGTGGCGGCCGAGACGCGCGTGGTGCGCGATTCGGACGAAGTCGTCCGCTCAGCCGTACTGCGCGAGATCGGGCGGGGCGGCCAGGTGTTTTTCCTGCACAACAGGGTGATGACGATTTCGCTCGTCGAAACGCGGCTGCGCAGACTCCTTCCGGGCCTGCGGATCGCGGTCGCCCACGGCAGCCTGTCGCCGCGCCAAATCCGCGAAGTCGTGGAATCGTTCGCGGCCGGCGGCGCCGATTTGCTCCTCAGCACGACGATCATCGAAAACGGCATCGACATACCGAACGCCAACACGATCATCGTTGACCGTGCGGACCGCTTCGGCATCGCCGACCTCTACCAGCTGCGCGGCCGCGTGGGGCGCTCGGCGACGAAAGCCTACGCCTTTTTCCTCGTCCCGCACGAGTCGCTGCTTTCCGGCGACGCCAAGGAGCGCCTCGAAGCGCTCTCCCGCGCCTCGCGGCTTGGCGGCGGCGTTTCGCTCGCCTTGCGCGACCTGTCGCTGCGCGGAGCGGGCAATCTGCTCGGAGCGGAGCAGAGCGGGCACATCGGCGCCGTCGGCTTCCAGCTCTACAGCAAGCTGCTGCGCCACGCCGTCGCGCGCCTCAAGGGCGAAAAGGTCGAAAAGGAGGCTTCCGCGGTTGTGGAGCTGCCGTTCGTTTCGCCGGGGCTAAAGTGCGCCGAAGGGACGGTTCCGGCCGCGCTTCCGCACGAATACATTGCGGACGATCCGTCGCGCGTCGAGTTCCACCGCCGCCTGTCCGAATGCGCCTCCGCGGCGCAAATCGACGCCCTGCGCGCCGAAACGGAGGACAGGTTCGGCGCGACCCCGCAGCCGCTGGAGCGCCTCTACCGCATCGCGCGGCTGCGCGCGGCCGCTTCCGAGCGCGGCATCGAGCGCGTGGAAATGCGCGGCGGCGCGCTCTATCTCTATCGCGGCGGCGTGCCGCTGCGCTTCCGGGGCGCGCTGCCGCACCCGGCCGGGAAAACGCCCGACGAGCTCCTCGCCTCCGTTGAGCGCCTCGTCCGAGTCCACCCTGTTGTGGTATGATTGCCGCCAGCGCCCCGGCGCGGCTTTCCTAAGGCCGCTCCGCATGGCGCGGGAAAACAAAGCCGCATCCGGCGGCTCCGCACGCTGCAATGCCCGCAAAAAAACCGACAAGCAAGACCCTTTCGTCGCCGCAGGAGGCGTTCAACAGGCCGAACGCCTCCTTCGACAACCGGCTTCGCCCGCTTTCGTTCGACGATTTTACGGGGCAGCGCAAGGTTCGCGACAGGCTGGAACTCGCGGTGAAAGCCGCAGTGCAGCGGGGCGACCCGCTCGACCACGTGCTGCTCTCCGGGCCGCCGGGCCTCGGCAAAACCACGCTTTGCTACATACTGGGCCAGTCGATGGGAGTGCAGGTGCACGCCACGAGCGGCCCGGTGATCGAAAAGGCGTCCGACCTTGCCGGCATGCTGACGAGCCTCAACCGGGGCGACATCCTTTTCATCGACGAAATCCACCGCATGCAGAAGGCGGTCGAGGAGTACCTCTACTCGGCGATGGAGGATTTCGTCATCGACATCATGATCGACCAGGGCCCCAACGCCCGGTCGATCCGCCTCGACCTGCCGCATTTCACGCTCGTCGGCGCCACGACGCGGGCGGGGCTGCTGTCGTCGCCGCTCAGGTCGCGCTTTTCGATAAACGCCCGCCTCGACTACTATTCGACGGAAGACCTCGCGAAGATCGTGACGCGCTCGGCGGGGCTGCTCGACGTCGGGATCGACGACGGCGGCGCCGTGGAAATCGCGCGCCGGTCGCGCGGCACGGCGCGCGTCGCCAACAACCTCCTGCGCAGGGTCCGAGACTACGCCCAGGTGAACGCCGGCAACAAAATCTCCGCCGGGGTCGCGGACGCCGCGCTGGGTCTGCTCGGAATCGACCGCACCGGGCTCGACGAAATGGACAAGAAGATCCTTTCCTGCATCTGCGGCTCCTTCGGCGGCGGTCCGGTGGGGCTTGGCACCATCGCGGTTTCGGTCGGCGAGGAAGCGGACACGATCGAGGACGTTTACGAGCCGTATCTCATTCAAGAGGGGTACATCGCCAGGACGCCGCGCGGGCGCGAAGCGACAGCTCTCGCCTTCGACACGGTGGGCATCGCCCCCGGCGGCGGGCGCGGCGCCGCCCAGGTCTTGCCCGGCTTCCGGTAGCGATGGACGGCGGCAAGGCAGAGACTCCGGCTTTTTCCGGCTCCGAGGAAACGATCGGCGGATCCGTTTCGTCGGTGGTGTTCCGCAGCGAAGAGAGCGGATGGACCGTGCTCAAGGTCGAGCTCGCGGGCGCGGAAAAGGCGCCGGACGGCAATCGCACGGTTTCGCTCGTCGGCAAGGCGCCGACCGTATGGGTCGGCGAAGAGATCCGCGCGGTCGGCCGGTGGGAAAACCATCCGTCGCACGGACTCAGGTTCGCGGCCAGGTCGATGCAGTGCATCGCGCCCACTTCCGCGACAGGACTCGAACGCTACCTCGCAAGCGGCATAGTGAGGGGCATCGGCCCGAAGTGGGCTTCGCGCATTGTGCGGCATTTCGGCGAGAAGACGCTTGAGGTGCTGGAGCGCGATTCGGGGCGGCTTGCCGAGATACGGGGGCTCGGGCCGGCGAAATGCGCGGCGCTCAAACGGGCGTGGGAAGCCAACCGCGGCACGCGCGACGCGATGGTGTTCCTGCAAGGGCATGGCATCACGTCCGGAACCGCCGCCAAAATCTACAGGGCGTACGGCGAACACACGGTCGCGATGGTGAAGCGCAACCCGTACAGACTGTGCGCGGACATCGACGGCATCGGCTTCGTGAAGGCCGACGAAATCGCCCGCAAGACCGGCGTGCCGCACGATTCGCCGGATCGCGCGCGCGCCGGCATTTTCCACGTCCTGCAACAGCTCTCCGACGTGGGCGGCCACTGCTTCTGCGAGCGCCCCGACCTGCTCCTCGCCGCCGGCGACCAGTTGCAGATCCCGATCGACGTGCTCGAGGGGGCGCTTGCGGACGACCTCGAGGCGCACCGGCTCGTCGATGACGGCGGCCGCATATACCTGCCGCGCCTGTACCGCGCCGAGCGCAGAGTCGCCGCCCGCATCGTGTCGCTGCTCGACACCCGCTCCGGCTTCAAGCCGATCGACGCCTCGGCCGCGCTCGCATGGGAGAAGCGCCGCCTGCCCTTCGCGCTCTCGGACGCGCAGGAAAAGGCCGTGCGGATGGCGCTGGAAAACAAGTTTTCGATCATCACCGGCGGCCCGGGCGTCGGCAAGACCACGATCATACGCGCTCTTTGCGACATCTGGGGCGCGCGCAAACTCGACGTGCGGCTCGTCGCCCCCACAGGCCGCGCCGCCCGGCGCATGGCGGAATCGACGGCGCACGAAGCCGCCACCATCCACAGGATCCTCAAGTGGAATCCGCAAAAGGGCCGCTTCGTGCACGATTCGGAAAACCCGCTCGACCTCGATGTCGTGATAGTCGATGAAAGCTCGATGATCGACATCGAACTCGCGTCGTCGTTCCTTTCGGCCGTGAAGCCGACTTCGACGGTCGTCATGGTGGGCGACACGGACCAGCTGCCGTCGGTCGGGCCGGGAAACGTCCTGCGCGACGCCATGGCCTCCGGCATCGTGCCGTTTACGCGCCTCGACTTCATCTTCCGGCAGAAGACCGGCGGCTGGATCGTGCGCAACGCCCACAGGGTCAACGACGGGCTCGACCTGCTCTCGCCGCCGAAGGGCGAAGAGTCGGACTTTTTCGTCATTCCCTGCGAAGACCCGGACAGGACTCTCGCGCTCGTGATGGAGCTCGTGCAGCGCCGCATCCCGCGCAAGTGGAATCTGGAGCCGCTTGAAGACATCCAGGTCCTTTCGCCGATGCACAAAAACGCCCTCGGCACGGATTCGCTCAACACCCTTTTGCAGCGCGCGCTCAATCCGGGCGGGCCGTCGCTGCGCCGCTTCGGGCGCGAATACCACGTGGGGGACAGGGTGATGCAGCTTCGCAACGACTACGACAAGGACGTCTCCAACGGCGACATCGGCTTCGTGAAGGCGGTGTCGCCGTAGGCGAAAACCCTCTCCGTCGATTTCGACGGCCGCGAAGCGCTTTACCAGGAGTCGGAGCTGGACGAACTCTCGCTCGCCTACGCGGCGACGATCCACAAGTCGCAGGGGAGCGAATACCCGGCCGTGGTGGTCGTGGTCGGCCGCCAGCACTACGTGATGCTGAAGCGCAACCTGCTCTACACGGCGCTTACGCGCGGCCGCAAACTCGTCTGCATCGTGGGTTCGCCGGTGGCGATCCACATGGCAATAGCCGACAACGACACCGCTTCGCGCCGCACCGCCCTTGCGGAGCGGCTGAAAAACCCGGTTTTGGATCCGATCGCCATCATGTCGCCTGCAACGCCCGGCGACGGAGTGAAAAAATGACGCCTTACATTTCCAGATACTCTGTGCGCTCGTACGAGTGCGGCCCGAAGGCGGAAGTCGCCGTGCCGCGCATCCTCGACTACATGCAGGAAACCGCTTCCGAACACGCCCGCGTCCTCGGCATCGACATGCCGGTCATCGACGGCGAAACCGGCAGGCGCGGCGCATGGGTGCTCGCCCACCTGCGTCTGGACGTGGAGCGTCTTCCGAAGTGGCGGGAAACCGTGGTCGTGGAGACGTTTCCGCACACCGTGCGCGCCCTCTCGGCCGACCGCGACTTCAGGATCCGCCTCGACGACGGCACGCCGTGCGCCGCGGCTTCCACGCGGTGGATGGTCATCGACCCGGAGGCGCGCCGCGCCGTGCGCATCCCGGCCGGCGCCGGAGCGCTCGAGTCCGGCCTGACGCCGGTATTCGGCGGGGCGACGGATCCGTTCATGAGCCTGCGGCCGCCGGCCGAAGGCGCCGGCGCGGGAGAACCCAGCGTCCGCCCTTTCCGGGTGATGCGCGCCCACATCGACCTCAACGGCCACGTGAACAACGCGCATTACGCCGCATGGATGCTCGAAAGCGTGCCCGGAGAGACCGTGGCCGCAAAGCGCCTCGCCAGGCTCGACATCGTGTTCCGCTCCGAGACGCTGTACGGTGAGACAGTCGAATCGGTTTCGCTGGAAACCGCGCCGGGGGAGTTCTTCCACCGCGTCCGCGCACCCGGCGGCGGCGACCACATCCTGGCCGCGACCCGCTGGGTGTAGGGCGCGGGGCGCCTACCGCGCCTGCGACGCGGCGTCGCGGGCGGAGAAGTCCGCCTTGTCGGCGAGCGACACGTGGCCGTCCACCATCCCGTTGTCCAGCGCGTTGCGGGTGCGCGTCTCCAGATCGCGGAACAGCCGCCGGATGTCGAGGATCGACCCGATCGTGAACCACACCGTGGTGCCGAGGCCCAGGACGAACGGCACGGCGAGCGTGATCACGAAGAAGTAGTTGCTCCACTGGCGCACTCCCCATTGGAACGCCGTGCTTGCCAAGTATGCGCCGACGAACGCCCCGAGGAACTTGTAGAAGACGACATAGACGAACACGAACCATGCGATTATCTTGTCGCCGCGCGTGTATTCGGGCGTGATCGAGACGAAGTGGTTCAGCAGACTCTTCCAGGTGAGGCGCGTGTGGATGCGCTTTTCGCCGTCCGCGCCGGCGTATTTGCCGCGGTGCAGCATGCGATCCATGTTGAACGGTTCGCGGCACGTTGCGAGCGAAAGGGAGATGTAGAGGAAGTACGCCACAAGGTCCGCGATGAAGCCGATTTCCGTGGAGTTGATCGGGAACTTCACCGGCCAGAGTTCGTCCGAAACGCGCCAATCGACCCAAGGCCTGAGCGGCGAAGAGCAGATTTCGAGGAAGTGGCGGAAGCCGGCGTCCCACCCCTGCGCGACGAGCCACGGATAAACGCCTGTCTGCCAGTTGCGCTGCACGAGAAGCCCGGCGAGCGCCACGAGGCCGCCCGAAGCGAGCGCGGCATAGGCGCCGGCCGTGGTGCCGCGCTTCCAGTAGAGGCCGCCCGTCACGACGATGCCGGCGCCGGCGATCCAGATCGAGCAGGCGATCGAGACGAACATGTTGATGTAGTCCATCTGCGCGAGGAAATACGATCCGCACCAGAAAACCACGCCCATCAGCACGACGACGCTCTTGAAAAGCAGCAGGTGCGCCCGCGGCGACGGCGGCTTTTTGAAGAACGGCAGTATGAAGTCCTGCACCCAGGTGTTGGAGGAGTCGAAGATGCGGGTGTCGTCGGTGGAGACCACCAGCAGGATGCACAGCATCACCAGCAGTGCCACGAGCCACTTCGGGAAAAAGTTGCGGATGACCATCGGCAGCATCTGCTGCATGTAGGTCGTGCGGTAGCCCTGGAAAAGCTTGTTGGCGGCGTCTTCGTCGGCCATTTCGGCCAGGTACGTCTCGTGGACCGCATCGAGGTACGGCGTGTCGAGGTTTTTGGTGCGCGAGAGCGGTTCGTCAACCCCGATTTCGTGGCGCTGGACCGGCATGGCGGCGATTTTTTCGCTGACTGCGGACACCAGCGCGGGATCCGTCGCAAGTTCGTCCGAGACGCGCACCGAGAGCTCCTGGCGGATCTCGTGCGCCTTGTCGGCGTAGTTCTTGTGGTTCATCACGGCGAGCATCGCCAGGACGAAGAGGATCGGCAGCAGGGCGGAGAAGCCGTTTCCGAAGTTGCCCGTGATGCCCGCCATTTTCTGCTCGTGCGGCGAGCGCGCCACCGTGCCGTAGCCGTTGCCGACCCATGCGCCGCCGAAAATGCGGTGGAAGACCGTGACCACGAGGGCGAAGAGGTTGAAGTCCCTAAGCTCCGAGATGTCGTACGGGTTCATGAACGATTCGCCCGGCACGCGGTCGGCCATCACGGCGGAGATTTCGTGCGTCCACGAAAACTCCGTGAAGATGTAAACGCACATTATGACGAAAATCGGATACGCCACGAGCCCCTGCACGGCATCCGTCACGAGCAGCGAAATGCGGCCGCCGCAAAGGATTATGAAGACGGCGAATGCGACGAGCCCCGCCAGGAAAAAGGGAAACGTCGGGACGACGCGGCCGAAGAGCTCGAAGCGGTGCGGGATGCCAAGCAGGTAGATGAGGAAGCGCACCGCCACCGCCGGGCCGATGCAGTTGGCGAGGGCGTCCGCCGAACCGCGGAGGATGGCGGCGAGGCGGCGGACGCCGCGGCTGTAGCGCATCTCGAGGAACTGGCCGCTGCTCATGGCGCGCGTTTCCCGGAAGCGGTAGCTGATCCAGCCGAACATGCTCATCATGATCGTCATCGGCAGCAGGATCTGGTTCCAGTAGTTCATCCCGTAGCCGGTGTTGTAGTGCACCTCCGCGTTCCCGACGAACGTCACGACCGAGAGTCCGCCCATCATGCCGCCCGACAGCAGCACGTAGCGCCCGGCGCAGCGGCCGGCGACGAGGAAGTCCGTGACGCTGCGGACGTAGCGGCGGCAGTGGTAGGCGGCGAAAATGACGGCGGCGACCGGGACGGCGATGATGAGGATGTGGTACCAGGAAAACATTTTCAAGGGAAGGAATTGCCGGAATTTGCAAAAAACAGCCTCTTTGCGGCAAGTGCGATCAAAAGGCCGGTGGTTCACATCCGCTTTTCCGGCGCGCGGACGCGCTGTCGGGCAAATGGTACCACAGATGAGGCTTTTTTGCTCCGTTCGGAGGCAAACCGCCGGAGTTTACGCCATTGCAAGCGATCCAGGGAACGAGTATCATCCCGACGCGTTGCGACGATTGCGGGCAAACGTCCGCTCAAACGGAGGAAAAGGCATGAAGCAATGCATGGAAGACGGCGACCTGCACCGCAGGCTGCGAAGGATAGCCGGACAGGTCCAGGCCATCGAAAGGATGCTCGGCGAAGATGTGCCGTGCGAGGATGTTCTCTCCCAGATCCATGCCGCCAAATCGGCGCTGAACATGTGCGGCAGCATCATCATGCAGACGCACATCCGGAATTGCATCCGGGACGGCCTCCCGTGCGGGGACGCCGACAAGATCACGGCCAGTTTCGTCAAAGCGGTCGAGCGCTTCGCGAACATGAACTGAGGCTACGCCGCCGTTCCGGCGATTTTCGCGAGAAGCGCCCTGCGCTCGTGCGCCATGGGGAAAATCGAGGCGACGAACGCGATGAAGTCCGAGATCGGCATGGCGAGCCATATCGCCAGCACGGCATGGGCCGGGAAGAGGCGCGGCAGGATCCAGACGCATGGCAGAAGCACCAGGACCTGGCGCATGAGCGACAGGATGATCGCCGGGCGCGGTTTGCCGATCGACTGGTAATACGTCGTGGCCGCGACATTGAGTCCTATGCACCAGACCATGCAGTTGCCGATCCGGATCGCGAACGCGCCGGCGTCCGTGACGCCCGGCGCATCGGCGATGCACCATGCGAGCCCGCGGGCAAAACCGAGTTGCATCGCGCACGCGAGCGAGACGCCGATCGTGGTGAGGGCGACCGAAAGCTCGATCGACTTCAGGACGCGGCCGAAATTCTTCGCGCCCCAGTTGTAGCCGATGATCGGGCCGAAGCCCTGCTGCACGCCCATCGCGGGCATGAAGAACAGCATCGCGACCGTATGGAGGATGCCGAACGCGGCGATTTGCACCGTCCCTTCGGCGGGCGTGGCGCTCCATGTCGAAAAGGCGCGGTTCAACGAGAAATTGACCGTGGAGCCCGCAAACTGCATGAGAAACGGCGAGATGCCGATCGCGAGCACGCGCGGCGCCAGGCCGCGGTATATCCGCACGTTGCGCCAGTGCAGTTTCACGACGGAGCGCCCCCGCGCGTAGTGCAGAAGCGCGGCGCCGCAGGCGAGCGCCATCGCGGCGTTGGTCGCCCACGCCGCGCCGACGACCCCCATCCCGAACCCGCGCAGGTGGATGTGCCACACGTCGATCCGCTCGAAAATGAGCAGCGGATCGAGCACGATGTTGGAGACTGCGCCCACGACCATGCAGCGCATGGCCGACACGGGCGAACCCTCCGCGCGCATGCAGGCCGAAAGCCCGAACGCCAGGTGGGCGAGGAAATGGAACGGCACCACGGTCGCGAGGTAGGTGCGCGCGTAGTGGAACGCCTCCGGCGTCACGCCGTCGCCGACCATCAGCCGCAGCAGCGGGTTGAGCAGCAGCACCAGCGCCGGGGCGACGGTGACGCCGAGCAGGAGTTTCATCGCCACGCACTGGCCGAGCGCCCTTTCGGCGGTCTTGAAATCCTTTTCGCCGAGCGAAATCGAGATCACGGTGCCGGAGCCGACGCCGATGAGAGGCCCGAACGCTCCCATCACCATCATCACGGGAAAGGACATCGTAAGGCCGGTGATGGCGTCCGCGCCGCATCCGTGCCCGATGTAAACCCTGTCAACGACGTTGTAGAGCATGTTGAGCGTCATCGTGATGAGCGCCGGCCATGCAAAACGCCACAGCAGGGGCAGAATCCTGCCCTCGCCGAGCGTTTCCAGTCTCCTGTCTCCGCCCATTGCGCCGCGCCTCAGTTGGAGAGCGAATGGATCGGGGCCGGGATGTGCCCGCCGTGGCGGACGAAATCGCCGCTCCCGCCGGTGCACACCGGGCTTACGACGGTGCCGTAGCCGAAAAGACCGCCGAAATCGACGAACGCGCCGGGCTTCGCGCCGGGCACCGGTATGACGCGCACGCCGGTCGTCTTGCGGTTCGCGACGCCGATGGCCGCTTCGTCGAGGTAAAGCCCCGCGATGTCCGGCGCCTCGATGTCGCCGGGCACGAGGATCATGTCGAGTCCGACCGAGCAGACGCTTGTCATCGCCTCCAGCTTTTCGAGCGTGAGCGAACCCTGCGTCACGGCTTCGCTCATCGCGTGGTCCTCCATCACCGGGATGAACGCGCCGGAAAGGCCGCCCACGGACGACGATGCGAACGAGCCGCCTTTCTTCACCGCGTCGTTCAGCATCATCACGGCGGCGGTCGTGCCCGGCGCGCCAAGTCTGCCGATGCCCATCGCCTGGTAGATTTCGCCCACGCTGTCGCCGACCTTCGATGTCGGCGCAAGCGCCAGATCCACCACGCCGAACGGCACTCCGAGCGCCCGCGCCACTTCATGCCCGACGAGCTCGCCCACGCGCGTCACGCGGTAGCTCGTGTGCTTCACCTCTTCGGCGATTTCGTCGAGCGTCGCGCCGGGTCTGCGCGCAAGGAGGCGGTCGAGCGCCCGCTTGACCACTCCCGGCCCCGAAACCCCCACGTTTATGACGACGCCCGGCTCGCCGGCGCCGAGTTCCGCGCCGGCCATGAACGGATTGTCCTCCGGCTGGTTCGCGAACACGACGAGCTTGGCGGCGCCGAACCCGTTGCGGTCCTTCGTCGCGCGGGCGAGAAGGAGGCACTTCTCGGCGACGAGCGCCGCCGCGCCCACGTTGATGCCGGCTTTGGTGGAGCCGATGTTGATGGACGCGCACACGTGGCGGGTCTCGGAGAGGGCCTCCGGAAGCGCGTCGATGAGCGTCCTTTCGCCCGGCGTCATGCCCTTGTGCACTAGCGCCGAATATCCGCCCACAAGGTCGATGCCGACGTCCTCGACCGCCCTGTCGAGCGCCTTGGCGAGCGCGACTGCGGTGTCGATGCGCCCGGCGTGGCGCTCCAGCAGCACCGACGCCGGACTTATCGCGAGGCGCTTGTTCACGATCTGCACGCCGTAGCGCGCGGAGACGGTGTCCGCCGTTTCGACGAGACGCCCCGCTGCGGTGCGGATTCTGTCGCGCACCGCGGCGCAGAGGCGATCCGGGTCTTCCGAGGCGCAGCCGTTCAGGTTCACCCCGATCGTGACGGTGCGCACGTCGAGGTTCTCTTCGCCGATCATGCGAAGCGTGGCGGACAAATCGGCAAGTTCAAGCATTTCTCGACACCTCCTCCGGAGAAGCGCCGAAAAGCGCCGCGATGGGGCCGACTTCGTTCGTCGCCCTGAAGATGTTTTCGTGCAGGAGCGACACCGAGAGCTTCATGGGGCGCATTTCGCGCTCCAAATCGCGCCGCAATGCCTCGACCGCGCATGTTTCCGGGAGTGTCACGACGCCGATCGTGAGCGTCCGCTCCGGATCCGAGAGGTCGTGCCGCCAGTCTTCCACGTTTGCGCCGGCGGCGGCGAACACGGCCGCGATCTTCGCGATGCGCCCCGGGGCGTCGGGGCCGGTGAACGCCGCGACGTACCGCTCGCCCGCGGCAGTCGGCTCGACTGCCGGCGCCGGGCGGAACGACACCACCGCGCTTTCGCACGCCACGGCGCGCGTGATCGCCGCAAGCGCTTCCGGCTCCTGGGACCGCGAACCGGACGGAAACTCGCAAACCGCGAGAAGGGTGAAAAAACCGCCCGTCACGCTCTGGCGCAAATCGACGATGTTCGCGCCGAGCGCGAAAATGGCGCCCGTTGCATCGCGCAATATCCCGACCCTGTCGGGCATCACGACCGATGCGAAAAACCTGTGTCCGTTGTCTTGCATGGCGGCGGATTTTAGCACGACGGCCTTTTGCGGTCAAAACCGTCCCCGCCGCCCGGCGGCCGGGCCCTACCGGATGCGGCGCGGGTGGGTCCAGCACTCCATGCCGGCCGTGTCGATGTAGAGCTTGTCGGGGCGGTAAACCGGGTTCTTGCCGGCGCGGCGCTGCGCGACGTAGTCCCTCAGGGCGTCGAACGCCTTGTGGCCGAGCACGATGCAGACCGGGATGTTGACGAGCGCCATCACGCCCATGATGACGTCCGAAACGTTCCACACGAACTCCGCCTTGAGCAGCGCGCCGGCGAAGATCACGAGCACCGCGACAAGGCGGTAGGCGGTCATGAAGACCTTGTCCGCGTTCGCTCCCTTGTAGAAGTAGCGCACCGCCTGCTCGGCGTAAAAGTAGTTGCCGACGAGGGTGGTGTAGCAGAACACGACGAACGCCGCGGTGAGCAGCACCGCGCCGCCGCCGCCGAAGGAGGCGTGCATGCTCTGCTGGACGAAGCGGGCGTTGTCGGCGCCGACGGCGAAGCCGTGCGGATCGAGCCCGGAGCAGAGCAGGATCATCGCGGTCGCGGTGCAGATCAGCAGCGTGTCGATGAAGACCGACAGCATCTGCGCAAGGCCCTGCTTGACGGGATGCGAGACGTGGGCCGACGCGGCGGCGTTCGGCGCCGAGCCGACGCGCGACGCGGTGGAGACCATGAGCGCCTGGAAACTCGACATCGAGCCCTTTTCATGGGCCGGCTCGGCCAGCGAGGCGACCGCCGCGCGCAGCAGCCGCAGCTGCGGGACGAGCAGCCAGAGCGTGAACATGATGCCGCCGAAGACCAGCAGCGCCACGAGCACGTAGCCGTAGAGGCAGCCGTTGACGGCGTCAATGATCGCATTGATTCTGTCCATGTGTCGTCCTTTCGTCCGTGAAGTGAAGTCCGCCGGACATTCTACCACCGGCACCCGCATCCGGCAAGCCGCCACCCGGCGAAACGCGCCGCCGGAATTCGCGGCGTCGAAGCTAGAAACCCCGTTTTATGGTATCATCCGCCCCGCACGGCGCGATTGGCGCCCTGCCCATATCTCCAGCCACAACGTGAACAAGGGTTTTTCGCAGTGAAACTCCGCCTACTCCGCTCCGCCGCCGCGCTCGTCGCGGCCACGACCGTCTCCTCCTTCGCGGCCTCTTCCGCCGCTCCGGCCGCCCAGCCGCTCGAAAGCGTCGATATCGGGCGCTGGTACATCTCGCCCGGCATCGGCTACTGGAACCTCGAGGGCGACGAGGGCCTCGAAGACGCCTTCTACCTCACCTTGCGCCTCGGCTATGACTGGAGCGAATGGTGGAGCTTCGAACTTAGCGCCGTCTTCGCGCCGAAGATGGACGAAAACCTGAAGGACGGCGAGGACGGCCACTACTGGCGCGACAATCCGGACGACCCGGCGACCTACCGCCGCCACGACAAGCAGTGGTCCTACTCGAAGGGCGACAAGTATTTCGGCGACACCTGGGGCCTCATGCTTTACGGCGACGCGATGTTCCACTTCTCGTCGTGGGACCGCATCGACCCGTACCTCATCTTCGGCGCCGGCCTGACGACCTACGGCGAGGACGTGATGGACGAAACGGTGTCGTTCTCCATGCGCGCCGGCGGCGGCCTCATGTACCACGTCGATGACAGCTGGACGCTCCGCCTCGACACGCGCGTCGATCTCGCCGGCTACAACACGGAGTTCAACCACACCGTCGATGTCGGCTTCCTCTACCGCTTCGGCGCCGACCGCATCAAGGACGATCCCGTCGTGGCGGCCGATCCGCGCAGTCTCGATTCGGACGGCGACGGCCTCTCGGACTGGGACGAAATCAACGTCTATCACACCGACCCGAACAATCCGGACACCGACGGCGACGGCCTCCGCGACGGCGAGGAGGTGCTGAAGTACAAGACCAATCCGCTCGATCCCGACACCGACCACGACGGTCTGCGCGACGGCGAGGAGGTGAAGCGCTACAAGACGAATCCGCTCAACCCCGACACCGACGGCGACGGGCTGCTTGACGGCGACGAGGTGAAGACCTACCTCACCAACCCGCTCGATCCCGACACCGATCGCGACGGTCTCAAGGACGGCGAAGAGGTGAAGAAGACGAAGACGGACCCGCTCAACCCGGACACCGACGGCGACGGGCTGCTTGACGGCGACGAGGTGCGCGGCAAGCATTCCTTCGCGGGCAAGCCGCTCGTCACCGATCCGCTCAACCCGGATTCGGACTTCGACATGCTCTCCGACGGCTACGAGGTGCTCCAGTCCCACACCAATCCGCTCGACCCCGACACGGACAAGGGCGGCGTGCGCGACGGCCACGAGGTCATCTACGACCACACCAATCCGCTCGATCCGGCCGACGACATCCTCTTCTTCGAACTCAAGATCAATTTCGACACCGACAAGGATGTCATCAAGCCCGAATTCTTCGCCCAGCTCGACAAGGTCGCGGACGTGATGCTGCGCAACCCCGGCTCCACGGCCGTCGTGGAAGGCCACGCCGACCGCCGCGCCACGTCGAAGCGCAACTACAACATCCGCCTTTCCGAGCGCCGCGCCAAGGCCGTGGCCCGCTACTTCGAGGGCAAGGGCATTTCCGCCGACCGGCTCAAGGCCGTGGGTTACGGCTTCGACCACCCCAAGGCGGCGAACGACCCCAAGAGCGGCAATCTCGCCAACCGCCGCGTCGAGGTTTACATCGACGGCGTCCGCCCCGGCAAGGTGAACTACGTGAATCCCGGCAACTAGTCCGAAATGGACGAGGCTGAGTGCGCGGCTTCGGCCGCGCTTCGTGCGGCGGCCGCAGGCCGCCCCGGGGGGGTGGGGCACGACTGGCTCACCGGGATGCGCGGCGGCGAGAGGGTGCTGGAATACTTCTGCCGCGCCTTTCCCGACGCTCCCGTCGCCGCAGTCGTCGGCGACGGCGCGCTCGTGTCGCGGGAGATTTCGAGCCACAGGCTGATTTTTTCGCCCATCGCCCGCATCCCGGGCGCAATCCGGCACTTCCGCGCCGCGTTGCCGCTCCTGCCGCTTGCGGCGCACCTGACGAAAATCCCGGCCGGCACGGACCTTGTGATCACCACTTCGCATTGCGTCGCGAACGGCTTCAGCAAGCCCGCCGGCGCGCGCCACGTGTGCGTGTGCTTTTCGCCGATGCGCTACGCCTGGCTTTTCTACGAGGAGTATTTCGGCCGCAATCCGCTGAAAGCCGCGCTCGTGAAGCCGGTGCTGGCCGCGCTCCGCGCGTGGGACAGGCGGGAATCCAGGAGGGTTGACCGCTTCGTGGCGATCAGCCGCCACGTGGCGAAGCGGATCCGCGATTTCTACGGCCGCGAGGCCGCCGTGGCGTACCCGCCGGTCGATCTGGAGCGCTGCACTCCCGCGCCGAACGCGGCGCCGGGCGCGTTCGACCTCGTCGTCTCGGCGCTCGTGCCGTACAAAAAGATCGACCTTGCGGTGCGCGTTTACTCCCGCAACGGGTGGCCGCTCAAAATCGTCGGCGCGGGAGGCTGCGAAAAGGCGCTCCGCCGCATTGCCGGCCCGACGGTCGAGTTTCTCGGCCGCCTTCCGGACGCGGACGTGCTCGCGCTCTACCGCTCGTGCCGTTTTCTCGTGTTCCCCGGCGAAGAGGACTACGGCATAGTCCCGCTCGAAGCGCAGGCGTGCGGCCGGCCGGTCGTGGCGTTCGGCCGCGGAGGAGCGCTGGAAACGGTCGCGGACGGCGTATCCGGCGTGTTTTTCGCCGAGCAGACCGAGGATTCGCTCCGCGATGCCGTCGAGCGCGCCGCCGCCATGAGTTGGAACCCCGCGGCGGTGCGCCGCAACGCGGAGAAGTTCGGCCCGGCGCAGTTTCTCGAAGCGATGGCGCGCGAAGTCAAGGCCGCCCTCGACGGCTGAGCCGCTGCACCCGGCCGAATGTCCCGGAAAAAAACGGAGGAACCCGGCGAAATGACATGCGCAGGCGACATTGACGCGACGATGCGATGCTGTACGCTGTGTCCGCGCCGTTGCCGGGCGGACAGGGTTTCCGGGCCGCTTGGCGTCTGCCGCGCAGGATCCGTCGTCAAGGTTTTCCGCTGGGGGCCGCACTTCGGCGAAGAGCCGCCCATTTCCGGCTCGCGCGGTTCGGGGACGGTGTTTTTTTCGCACTGTCCGCTCGGCTGCATCTACTGCCAGAACCACCCCTGGACCGCGGGCGGGCTCGGGGACGAAGTGGGCGTCGCCGGCCTCGCCGGGATCCTGCGCGATCTGGCGGCAAAAGGCTGCCACAACTGGAATCTCGTGACGCCCGAGCCTTGGATGCCGCAGATCCGCGAAGCGGTGGCCGAGGTGCGGGGAAGCGGCGTTTCGCTGCCTGTGGTTTGCAACACGAGCGCCTACGCAAACGTCGAAACGATGTCGGAATACCGCGAGCTTTGCGATATCGCGCTGGTTGACCTGCGCTATTCCGGCGCGGCGTGCGCCGCCGAGGCGTCGCACGCACCGGACTACCCGGTTTTCGCCCGCCGGTTCGTGCGCTGGTGCCGCGACACCCTGGGGCCGCTGCGGATCGGGCCGGACGGCATCGCCACGGGAGGCACCGTGGTGCGCATCCTGGTACTCCCCGGCCACGCGGAAGAAGCGGTGGAAAGCCTGCGCTATCTCCGCAACGCGTGCGGGCGCGACATCACGGTGTCCATCATGTCGCAATACACTCCGGCCCACGCGGCGCTGTCGCGTCCGGGATGGGACCGGACGATAACCGAAGAGGAGTTCGCCCGCGTGACGGACGAAGCCGCCAGGCTCGGTCTCGACGAAGGGTGGACGCAGCCGTGGGCGAGCGCCGTCGGCAACGACGTTTTTCTCGGCGCGAACATGCAGCCCGGCGAGGGCACGGTCGCGGCCGGGGTCGAAGCCGGAGTGTCGCTCGGAAGCAACCTCGGAAACAGGGCGGAAAACATCCGGAAAGCATTGGATGCGCTCGCGGCGACGCCGGGCGTCCGGCTCGTCGCCGTATCGGACTTTTACGAGACCGAGCCCGTTGACGTGCCGCCGGAGTTCGCGGACGCAAGGTTCGTCAATGCGGCGGCGGTGTTTTCGGTGTCGATTCCGCTCGAAGAGTGGAGCCGGCGCTGCCACGAGGTGGAAGACGCCCTCGGCAGGGTTCGCACCGGCTACCACCACCCGCGCCCGATCGACGTCGATTTGCTGTGGTTCGGCGAAGAAACGCGCGACGAGCCGCATCTGCACCTTCCGCACCCGCAGATTTCGACGCGCCGTTTCGTGTGCGAACCGCTCGCGCAAATCCGCCCCGGCCTCCGGCTGCCGGGCCTTGGCGCGACGGTGCGCGAACTGCTCGCCGCGCTTCCGGAAAAACCGGCGGTGACGCCTCTGCGCGAAGGAGACACGCCGTGAGCCGCCCCACCCCGGCGTTGCCCGACCCGGAGCTTCTCCGCCCGCGCCCGTTCGGTTCGCAACGCCTGGGCGACGCGCTCCGCAGCGCCCGCGTCGTGGTGGCGCTTTCCGGCGGGGCGGATTCCACGGCGCTCCTGCTCTCGCTCGTCCGTTTGCGCTCATGGCTCGGCGCGAAGCCGCCGTACGGCATCGCCGCCGCGCATTTCAACCACTGCATCCGCGGCGCGGAGGCGGACGGCGACGAAGCGTTCTGCGCCGCGGCATGCAAGGCGCTGGGGATCGAGTTTTTTTCAGAGAAACGGGACGTGCCGGCCGCCGCCGGGCAGACCGGCGAATCCGTCGAAATGGCCGCCCGCAGGATGCGCCGCGGGTTTCTGGAGCGCGTCGCCGCCGCGACAAACGCGGCGGCGATCGCGACGGGCCACACGCTCGACGACCAGGCGGAACTGTTTTTCCTGCGCCACACGCGCGGCGCTTCATGCCGCGGTCTCGGCGGCATGGCGAGCATTGCGGCGTGGGCGCCCGATCCGGCGCGCTCCGTCATCCGGCCGCTTCTGCGCGTGCGGCACGACGCGCTTTGCGCATGGCTCCGCTCGGAAGGCGCGCAGTGGCGCGAAGACTCGACCAATGCGCACAACGACGCCGACAGGAACAAAATCCGCCATGCCGT
>JAFSUV010000230.1 GCA_017450425.1 Kiritimatiellia bacterium | reverse complement strand
GTCCGGCAACCGCGCCGCCGCCGCGCCGAAAGTCTGGGGCGAGCCGAAAACCGCCACCTGGGCCATTCCCGGCGGCGACGAGTGGGGGCTTACCACGCGCGACCGCTCCGTGCGCAAGTTCCAGTTCTTCCTCACCCCGTTGGACGGCGTCCAGCACCCCGACGCCGCCTTTTCGCCGGTGCTCGACGGCGAGACTTTTCCCGTCGCGCCCGGCGAAACCTGGCGCGCCACCGTTCCCATGGGCGCTCGCATGTTCAGACGGCAGAGAAGCCTTTGACGCCTCTCCAGAATCTGGCGCTGAGGGCAGAGTCAGATTCTGGCGTAGGGTTGGGTCCAGGCTACGTGGCAGCGCGGGTGGAGCGCGGCCGAGCAGAGCGGCTGCGAGCCGGGTTCTTCGATCCGGGCGCGGACGTAGAGGTCGTCCGGCGCGAGCGTATAGCTCGCGCGGAGCGCCTCGCCCGGCGCGCCTTGCACGGTCTTGGCGACGGCGCCGATCCTGGCGTCGTCGTAGATTTCGACGGTGCGCTCCTGATCGGGGCGGTCTGCGCGCGACGGCGGGCGGATCGCAATCGTGCGCACCGGGGTCTCGGAGAAGTCGCGCTTGCTTACGATAAAGCGGACCAGACGCGCGGCGCCGGGCTTGGCGGCGACGGATACGGAGAGGGTGCCGCTCGCGCGGTCGAAGGCGATGTCATCCGGCTCCAGGCCCTCGCAAGCGGCGAAGTCGCCGCGCTCCATCGCCGCGATGAGCGAATCGGCGTCCAGCGAGGCGGCGCGCACGAGCGTCCAGGCGTTGAACGGCATGAGCATGCCGTCGTGGGGTTCGCCGCGATAGACGTGCGTGTCGTCCGCGCCGACGCCGTAGAGAAGCGGCATCCCGCGCCGGGCGCGGAAGGCGTTGGCGACGTCCCAGAAGCGGTCGGTGTCGAACCCGTCGGCGGGCAACGCCTCCGCGCAGGGGATGGGAGAGCCGTTGTTGCACACCTCGAAGAAGCGCAGCTGCGGCAGCGCGGCGACGACGCGCGGGGAGATGTCGTACCAGAACCAGATCGGGTGGTTGAGCATGAAGAGGGCGTGCCGGCCGAGCGAGCGGGCCAGAGCCTCGGTTTCGGCGATGTGGGCGGCGACGAAGTCCTCGATCGCGATGTCCTGCGCGGTGCGATCGAAGTCCTGCGCGGCGAGGCACGGCAGCAGCGCCGGAAGATTGGCGTAGTTCATGTGCACCTGATGGACGCGCCCGCCGGCGTAGCGCACGGTGCGCGTGGCCTCCACCGTCGGGACGAGCAGGAAGCGCTCCGGCTCGTCGAAGCGGGCGGCCAGTTCGGCAAAAGTCGAGAGCCGCGCCTGCCGCGGCACCGGGCTTTCACCTGCGGCAGGGGGCGCGGCCTCCGGCCGCGCCGCGTCTCTGACAACCGCCTCCGGAAACTTTTTGAGGTATTCCCCGAAGTACCGCTCGCGATTCGTCGAGTCGATCCAGCGGTCGGGATCGTTCTGGAAAATGTTGTGGTCGCTCAGACCGAGAAAATGGTAGCCGCGCTCTTTGTACCAGGAGATCGCCTCTTCGGGGAAGGCGCGCCCGTCGGACCAGAAGGTGTGCGTGTGCAAATTGCCGCGATACCAGCGCGGCGCGGAAGCGGAAACCGGAGTGTTCATGTTGATGTAAAGGCGGATTCTAGCACCGTTTCCGCATTCCGCACCGCATGGCGGCGGCGCAAAGCGCCGCGGCGGCGAGGAGGAGGAGCGTCCAGAGGGCGAACACCGCAGTCCAGCCGGAGAAACGCTCGCGCAGCGCCGCGAAGCCGTAGATGGAGAGCGCGGCGCCGAGATAGACGCCGGAGTTGAGAATGCCGGAAATCGTGCCGACGCGACCGCTCGCGGCGAAGCGTCCCGGCAGTTCGCACACGAGCATCAGGTTTGCGCCGTGCATCGAAGCGGAAAGGATGGCGATGAGCGGCAGTCCTGCGGTCAGGGAGCCGCCGTGCGACGCAAGAAGCGCGGCGGCGCACGCGAAGCCCAGCGCGAAGAGCGCCAGCGCCGCGCGGATTTCGTCGCCGAGCGCCCGCCGCAGCGCCCGCGCCGCCGCCATGCTCCCTACCGCGAAGAGCGGAAGAAGCGCCACGGAGAAGGTGGAGCCTGACGTGCCAAGTCCGTAGAGGTCGCTCACGATAGTCGGCGCCCACGCCTCGATGCCGTCGCGCAGCGAGCCCATGCAGACGATGGCGAGAATCACCGGGACGAGAAATGCCATGCCGCGAAGAGTCCGCGTGGTGTTTTTCTCTCGCAGCGGCGCAGAGGCGCAGAGACAGGGTTGTTCCCTCTCGCGGAGGCGCAGAGAAGCGTCGGTGTTTTCGATCGGCGAACATTGAGGATTTGTGAACATTGAGGACTCTCCATCCTCAAAATTCCGCGAATCTTGCAAATCCTGTCCGAAAACACTCTGCGTCTCTGGGTCTCTGCGAGAGTTTTTCCCGCTCCGCGCCCACGCCGCCGCCATGGCGAGCGCGGCGGCGGCGGCAAAGCCGAAACTCCAGCGCCAGGAGGCGACGCGGACGCAGCCGGAGACGAGCGCGAAGACGGCGACGATTGCGGCGTTGGCCGCGACGTTGACCGCGAAGACCGCGCCCTTGTAGCGCCGCCCGTCGAGACTGTCGGCGAAGATCTTCACGAGCGGTGGCCAGAACATCGCCTGCGCGAAGCCGTTTACTCCATTTATTGCAATAATTGATGCGGCGCCCGTCGCGACGGCGACCGGCACCGCGGCGTTGCACGCCGCAGTGAGGAGAAGCGCGGCGAGGACGATCCTGCGCGGGTTGATGCGGTCGGCCATCCAGCCGGTCACGAACTGCCCGCCGCCGTAGAGCGCGACGAGTGCGGTGCCGCCGAGACCGGCCGTCGTCCGCGCAAGGCCGGTGTCGTCGCAGATCGCGAGGATCGACGCTTCGTAGCACTTGCGCGTGAGGTAGCTCGTGAAATAGACGGCGCTGCACAGCGCGACGAGATGCGTGGTGGAAAGGGGTGTTTTGGGGGATTTCATGTCGCTTGCCATCGATTGCCGTCGATTGCTATCGATGGCTGTCGGTTGCTTCTTTCAAAAGTGCGCCCATCGGCGAAGAGGGTGTCCAGGTCTGGCCGGGGGCGATCTCAAAGGGGGCGTCTTCGGTGAACGGCGCGTCGGGGTGCTGGACGCCATCGCCGGAGATGTAGAACGGAAAGGAGCAGGACGCGCGGTCGTGCGTGATGGCGATGAAGCGCCGGCCGTCCGCGAGTATCCACCCTCCCTCGTGCGGAGGGCCGTAGAGGTTTTTCGCGACTGGAATGCCCTTCGGACTTGCTTCGACGGCGAACGGGCGCATGAAGACGCGCTCGACGTGGAGCGGGGCAGGGGAGATGTTTTCGACGGAGACGATCTCCGCGAGAACTTCGGCGCAGTCCGGCGCAATCGAGAGCCGAGCGGTCATGGCGAAAAGCGGCGCCCCTTCCGTCGAAAGGTGGGGCGAGCCGTCCCGGCGAGCCGCATCCGCCACTTCGCGGGAAGTGTCGGTCGTGCCGCCCACGGCGCGGATGGTTGCCGAGACAATGCCGGTGGCGTCGTCACGCGAAAAGGAGACATCGGTCACGCGGTCGGTGTCGGTCCAGAGCGTGGCGCCGCCGTCGCGCCACTTCACGAGCGTGCGGAAGCGCCCGGCGGCTTGCGGCTCGCCCGGAGGGCTCGCCCCACCATTGGAAAAGGAGATCTCGTCGGCCATGAATTCGCCGCCGATGCGCCCGGCGGCTTGCGGCTCGCCCGGAGGGCTCGCCCCACCATT
>JAFSUV010000229.1 GCA_017450425.1 Kiritimatiellia bacterium | reverse complement strand
GGACGCCGGCGCCGATGTTGACGACATCGGACTCTGCACCACGCCGGAAACGTATTTTTTCACCGGCGAAAGAGGCTACAAGGCGGCGGCGATGGTGACGGCGTCCCACAACGACAAGGAGTACAACGGCGTCAAAATTTCGCGCGAAGGCGCTCTTCCGGTGGGCGGGGATTCCGGCCTGAAGGAGTTGGAGGCGCTCGTGCACGGCGCCACTCCGCCGCCGGCGGCGAAGCGCGGCGCCGTGCGCGAAATGGACGTCCTTGGCGAGTATGTGGCGTTTCATCGCGCCGCGTTGCCGGATCTGGGCGGGCTCGATGTCGTTTTCGACGGCTCATGCGGCGTGGGATCGCTCGTGGCGAAACCCCTCTACGCCGCCTCCGGCGCGAAAACGCAGTGGATCAACGACACGCCGGACGGCGCCTTTCCCGCCCATCGCCCCAATCCGCTCTTGCCGGAGGCGCGCGAGCAGCTTTCGCGCACCGTCCGGCAATGCGGCGCCGACTGCGGCGTGATGTTCGACGGCGACGCCGACCGCGTCGCCTTCGTTGACGAAACCGGCGCGTTCGTGCGGCCCGATCTCGTGACGGCGTTTCTCGCCGAGCCGTTCCTTTCTTCCGAACCCGGCGCGCCGGTTCTGTGCGACATCCGCACTTCGCGCTGCGTGACGGATCGCATCGCCGCCCTCGGCGGCGTGCCGCACCTCTGGAAGGTCGGCCACTCCTTCGCCAAGGTCAAACTGCGCGAACTCGGCGCGCCCGTGGGCGGCGAACTCGCCGGGCATTACTATTTCCGGGCCTTCCACAACTGCGACTCCGCGATGATGTGCGCGTCGATCATGCTCGGGGCGGTCGCGGCGGCGAAACGGCGCGGCTCGCGCCTGTCGGCGCTCGTGAAGGCCCTCGATACGCGCTGCAACACCGGCGAAGTGAATTTCACGGTCGAAGACAAGCAGGGCGCGATCGATGCTTTCGTCGATTGGGTCCGGCGCGGCGAGGCCCCGGAGCGGATTCTCGACTTCGACGGCGTGCGCGTGGACTGGCGCGATGCCTGGGCGTGCCTGCGTCCTTCCAACACCGAGCCGTATTTGCGGCTTGTCGCCGAGGCGGATTCCGCCGCGCGCCTTGCCGGACTGCTTGCCGGCATAAAAAACTCCATTTCCCGCTTTGAATCATGAGTGGAAAAAACGCTTTGCCCGGAGTCCCCGACGGTTTCATCGCGCGTCCTGCGCGCTACGAAGACGCGCGCGGCATTCACGCCCTGATAAGGCTCCATTCGGACGCGCTGCTCGTGCGCTCGATCGGAAACGTGCTTGAGAACCTCGACCGCTTTCTCGTCGCGGAAGAGCGCGGCGGCGCGCTCGTCGGGACCGTGGCATACGAGTTGTGGCCGGAAATCGGCGACGAAATGCGCACGAGCGCCGAGTTGCAGTCCGTGTGCGTGGCGGAGGCCTGGCGGGGCAGGGGAGTGGGCAGGGCCTTGGTGTCGGCCCAGATCGACCGCCTGCGCGAGCTTCACGTCGGGCAGATCGTCGCCCTCACGTACGCCGAGCGGTTTTTCGGTTCCCTCGGGTTCCGCGAAATCGACAAGCACGCGATCATGTACAAGCTCTACACCGGCTGCGTCAACTGCCCGAAGCACGAAAACCCGTTCACCTGCCCCGAAAAGGCGATGGCGCTGCAGCTGCGCCCGTGAGCGCGGATTCCGCCCGCGCCGGGAAAAGCGCTTGACGCGGTACGGGCTTTTGCTAAAATGTCCGCCACGTTGCGCGAAGTCAAATTTGCGCATGCGGGGGCGAAAGGTTTTCGACGGGTCGGTTGAAGCCCTGGCCGCGCGCGGGGGATCCGAGTGTACCCATTCCTTCTCCCGGAAAATTCAAACGCCAACTACGACGTTGCTCTCGCGGCCTAATTAGCGCCGCGACGCCGAACCCCGGACGTCTGCTATGGGGGGAAGTGTCATTCAGCAGGCTGGAAGTGCTCTGGGTGGCCGGGAGTCCTTCGACAATCACGTGGCCGCTGGCGCTTGGCGTGGCCCGCCTCCGGGCAGCGCAAAGGGCGAGACCCAAACGGAGGATACGCGCGTAGAAGTCTTGGTTTTTCCGTTTCGGACGTGGGTTCGAATCCCACCGCCTCCACCATTTTGCCGGCACGTCCGCATTCGCGGCGCTCGCCACGGTTCAACCGCAAGGAAAAACAACCCCCGAAAAACAGGAAGGCACAGCAATGATATCGTGGAATCCCAGGCTCAAGGGGCGGCATCTGAGGACTCTCGGCGATTTTTCCGACGAGGAGATGATGCAGCTGATCGATCTGGCCATCGCTCTCAAGGCGCGGAAGGACGCCGGGGTGCGTGGCAATCTGCTGCTGCGGCGCAACATTGCGCTGATTTTCGAGAAGAGTTCCACGCGGACGCGCAACTCGTGCGTGGTCGCCGCGCAGGACGAGGGGGGCAATGCCCAGTTCCTCGGCGGCCACGACACCCACTTCGGCCACAAGGAGAGCGTAAAGGACTCCGCCCGGGTGCTCGGGCGGCTCTACGACGGCATTTTGTTCCGCGGCTTCCGGCAGCAGACCGTCGAAGACCTCGCCCGCTACAGCGGCGTACCGGTTTGGAACGGCCTTACCGACGAATCGCACCCGACGCAGATTCTGGCCGATTTGATGACTCTCAAGCAGGCGTTTGGCGACATTCGCGGCAAGAGGCTCGTCTATGTCGGCGACGGCCGCAACAACGTCGCGAACTCGCTCATGATAGGCTGCGCCAAGGCGGGCGTCGATTTCGTCAACTGCACCCCGAAGGAACTCCTTCCGGATGCGTCGCTTGTCAGCAAGGCCGCGCAGATCGCGGCGAAAAACGGTTCTTCGGTCGCCGTCGAAAGCGATCCCGCAGTCGCGGTTCGCGGCGCAAACGCGCTTTACACCGATGTCTGGGTGTCGATGGGCGAAGAGGCGAAGGCCGCTGAGAGGATCGCGCTCCTGCGTCCGTACCAGGTGAACATGGCGCTTTGCCGCGCCACCGGGAATCTCGGCGGCGAACTCGTTTTTCTGCATTGCCTGCCGGCGTTTCACGATGCGCAAACCGAGGTGTCCAAAGACACCGGCGCGCTCGAAGTGTCGGACGATGTTTTCGAGTCCTCCTTCTCGAAAGTTTTCGACGAGGCGGAAAACAGGATGCACACGATAAAGGCGCTGTTCGTCTCGGCGATCGGCGACCCCGCCGCATCATAGCCGCCTTGCGAAAATGCTTGTTTCCGATTTCGACTACGAGTTGCCGCCCGAACTCATCGCGCAGACGCCGCCCGAAAAGCGCGGCGGGTCGCGGATGATGGTGTTGCCGAGAGCCCCCGGCGGGGCGATCCGCCACTGCTCGATTGCGGATTTCCCGTCGTTTCTCGCGCCCGGCGACCTTGTCGTGTTCAACGACACCCGCGTTTTTTCCGCGCGGGCCGAAGGCCGTTGGGAAGATACGCCGGGCCGCGTCGAGGTCCTTTTCGTCGAACCTTCCGCCGTGCATCCCGGCGCCTGGACCGCGCTTTGCAAATCGTCACGGCCGATGAAGCCCGGCAGGGTCGCGGTTCTCGCCGGCGGCGCGCTGCGCGCGACCGTCGTCGGCAAGGACGACGCCACGGGGCGCGTCGAGTTTTCGCTGGCGTACGACGGCGACTTTTTCGAGTTGCTCGACCGCACCGGCACCCCTCCCGTGCCGCCATACATAAAACGCGGTCCGGGCGATCCGCGGGTGGCGCTCGACCGTGAGCGCTACCAGACCGTTTACGCCCGCGAAACCGGTGCGGTGGCCGCGCCTACCGCCGGACTGCACTTTTCGGAAGAATTGTTGCGCAGGATCGACGAAACCGGCGCCCGGCGCGCGTTCGTGACTCTCCACGTGGGACCGGGCACGTTTCGTCCCGTCAAGACGGATACGGTCGAAGCCCACGTGATGGATTCCGAGCGCTGCGAAGTGCCGGAGGAAACGGCGCGCCTCTGGCGGGAAACGCGCGAAAAAGGCGGGCGCGTGTTCGCCGTCGGCAGCACCTCCGTGCGTACGCTCGAAACCGTGGCCGCGGCGCATGACGGCCGGGTCGAGGCGTGGCGCGGCCGCTCCTCGATTTTCATTTACCCGCCGTACCGCTTCCTGGCGGTTGACGCAATGCTCACGAATTTCCACCTGCCGCGATCGACGCTCCTCATGATGGTTTCGGCGTTCGCGGGCCGTGAGCGCGCGATGGCCGCATACGAAGCGGCCATCGCCGCGCGCTATCGCTTCTACAGCTACGGCGACTGCATGCTCATGCTTTAGCGCCCCCCACCTCCCACACACACGGCAACGACATGAAAAAGATCGCCTTCTTCGATACGAAACCGTACGACCGGGAATCCTTCGACCGCCAAAACGGCGGCCGCTACGACATCAGGTATTTCGAGACCCGGCTTACTGCGGCGGCATTGCCGCTCGCGGACGGGTGCGACGCCGCGTGTGCGTTCGTGAACGCGGAAATCGACCGCGCCGTAGTGACGGGCCTTGTCGAGCGCGGCATCAAGATTTTGGCCATGCGCTGCGCCGGATACAACAACGTCGATTTCAAGGCGGCGTACGACGCCGGCCTTGCCGTGGTGCGCGTCCCGGCGTATTCGCCGTACGCCGTGGCGGAACACGCTGCGGCGCTGCTGCTTTCGCTCACCCGCCACATCCACCGCGCGTCGGCCCGGACCCGCGATTTCAATTTTTCGCTCGCCGGTCTTACCGGGTTCGACCTGCACGGCAAAACGGCGGGCATAGTCGGCACCGGCAAAATCGGGCGCATTTTCGCCGGGATTTGCGCCGGTTTCGGGATGAAGGTGCTGGCCTACGATGCTTTCCCGGATCCCGCCACGGGCCTTGAATACGTCCCGCTCGACAAGTTGCTCGCCCTTTCCGACGTCGTCTCGCTGCACTGCCCGCTGCTGCCGGCTACGAGCCACATGATCAACGCCGAATCGCTGGCCAAGGCCAAGACGGGCTTTACGCTGATAAACACCTCGCGCGGCGGCCTCGTCGATAGTGAAGCGCTCCTCGCGGCCTTGCGTGACGGCTCGGTCGGCGCCGCCGGGCTGGACGTTTACGAGGAGGAGAGCGAATGGTTCTACGAAGACCGCTCCGATGCGACTCGGCAAAACAAGACCTTGTCGCTTCTCGTGTCGATGCCGAACGTGATAGTCACTTCCCATCAGGCGTTTCTCACCCGCGAGGCGCTCGCCAATATCGCCCAGACGACGCTCGCCAATCTCGACGCCTACTTTTCCGGCGGTCCGCTCGACAACGAAATCTGCTACCGCTGTCTCGGTGTGGAAAGCGCTTCCAATGCAGTTTGTCCGAAGCGGAAATCGGGGCGGTGCCTCTGATCGGGCGCACCGCCGTCCGGTCGTCGGATTTGAGAAAAGACCAGCAAAACGCAAAATGAAACCCCAACCCCAGTTCCGTTTCAGTCGCATGGCATCGCTCATCGTCGCTTCGGCCGCCGCCGTGTCCGCCTCTGCTTCCGAATCCGGCCCCGCTGGCATTCCCGCGCAACACGCGCCATTGCGCGTTCTCGCGATCGGCAACAGTTTTTCGCAGAGCCTTTGCCGCTATTTCCCGGCCATGGCGGCATCGTCCGGCGAACAGATCGAGTTTTGCAACCTCTACATCGGCGGTTGCTCCCTTTCCCGTCATGCGGACAACATCAAAAAAGGCGCTGAAGACTCCGCCTTCGCCCCGTACGCCGTCACATGGTTCGAGGCCGGAAGGCCGGATGCGCCGCGAAAGTTCGCTTCCAACATCCCGCAAATGTTGGCGACGCAGACCTGGAATGTCGTGACGATACAGCAGGCAAGTCCCGGAAGCTGGAATCCGGCGACATACCGTCCTGCGGCCGATGAGGTCATCGCTGAAATTCGCCGACTCGCGCCACAGGCCGAAATTGTCGTGCAGCAGACCTGGGCCTATAACGCGGCGGACGACCGCATCGGCGGGGCGTCTCCCAAGTGGGGCTTCGACCAGGCCGGCATGGCGCTGCGCATTGAGAGCGCGTACGCGGCCCTTGCCGAGGCGTTCGGCTTCCGCACCATCCCGGTCGGTGCGGCGGTGCGGCTCAGGCGCGCGGCTCTCGCCGCCGAAGGCCGCGTGTTCGACCCTGCTGTTCTCGCCGCGCTTAAGCCTGGCGAGGATGCAGATTTGCGCGGAGATCCGGTGGGAAGTTTCTGGTGGCGCGACGATCCGAAAACCGGCGCGAAAACGTTTGCCCGCGATACCATCCACCTCAACCGTTCCGGCGAATACCTTCAGGCGCTCGTGTGGTTGTGCTTCCTCTCCGGGCGCAATCCGGAATCGGTTGAATACGTGCCGAAAAACGCCAACTTCGCCCCCGACATTCCGGCCATGCGCGCTGCGGCCGCAGCCGCTCTCCGTGAAATGCGCGCAAAGGAAGGTGTCCGGTAAACTGCGCTGCTGGGCTCGGTTTCCCGCGACATCCCGAAAATCCGGCCTCCTTCTGGCGGCTCCATCTCTGAGCCTCTCCCGCCCCTGTGCCTCTGTGTGCCCAAAATGGGAAATGCGTATGAAACGCATTCGCGCCCGCATAACCCTCAATTTCGGCATACGCGGTCTTGTTGAAATTTCGCAAGAACATTATCGTTGCAGTCCCGTGCTTTATCGATTCCGCAAACGGCGACTGCCGGCTTGCGGTCTAGTCCCCATGCGTGAACGCCGGTGCGGACTGCACGGAGACGACCGGGGCGAAGGCTCTCGCGGGGCTCGCCCGCAAGGACGGCGGCAAGATTGTCATGGGGGCCTACGAACTTCCGGCCGCGACTGCGGTGCTGGCCGACTTCGACGGCGACGACAAGGCGAACGTCGCCTGCTACACTTGGCGCAAAGGGATCGGTGCCGTGCTGCGCGGACTTTGACGGCGATGGCAGGGCCGATTTCGCGGCCTATACCCAGACTGCCGCCGCACCGGCCTTCATCCGCCTCATGAGCGCCTCGAAGTGCAGCGAGATTCGGACGCTGCCGTACGGCAAGAAGGGAGACGTTCCGGTCGGTGAAGTGTATGAACGCGGCAAGTCCGCCACCCCGATCGTCTGGACCGGCGCTGCGCGAACCTACCTTTCGTCCCCCCTTCGACGAAGTTGAAGCGCCGAGGTGGCTTTTCGTTCAAACCTCGACCGCCTTGCTGAAAAGGCGCGCTGTCAGCCACCCCAGTTGCGCGCCGCCAGCCACCGCAGTTGCGCGCTGTCAGCCACCCCAGTTGCGCGCCGCCAGCCACCGCAGTTGCGCGCCGCCAGCCACCGCAGTTGCGCGCCGTCAGCCACTGCAGTTGCGCGCCGTCAGCCACTGCAGTTGCGCGCCGTCAGCAACTGTGAGGACATGTGGAAATTGTGACAGCCGAGGCCGCAGGAAATTGCCCTGCGGCCTTGACTCTTTTCATCCCGCTGTTTCAACCATTTCCATCAGCCCTTCCGCCCTTTCCTTCTATCATTCCAACCGTATTTTCAATTTCACCCTTTGCTACCTCTCCGCGCACCTTCCCGCGCACCTGTCGTCTCCACACTTCTATCGTCCCAACCTGATTTCCATTCCAACCGTATTTACAATTTTACCCGCTACAACCGCTCTGCACATCTCTCCTGCCCTCACATCGCCTCTTCGGCGCTATCATTCCGACCGTGTTTTCATTTTCTCCACCACTGCCGTTCAGCCCGTTCCCGTCCGCTGTACTTCCGCCGTGTCTCGCTTCTCCCCCGCCGTGCGACCTGGCGCGCTATGCGGTTCCCTGCCGCGCGCCGTT
>JAFSUV010000228.1 GCA_017450425.1 Kiritimatiellia bacterium | reverse complement strand
GCTGGGAGGCGATTAACTACGTCGCCGCCTGGGAGCAGCTGCGCCGCATGGGTCTCCAGGGCGAAGTCCACACCCTTGCGAAGCGGCAGCACTGCTTCCAGCGCGCCGCCGCCCCCGGCACCGGCTCCTACACCTACCGCGACCGCATTTGGGAGTTCCTGCGCGCAAAGGGTTTTGCGGACTGATCCGGCGCAAGGCGGCGCAAACGGCATGGGCGGACCAGGATACGCGCGCATCAACGCCACCGGTGGCCGGGCAGCGGAGGCTTCGCGCCGCGGCGTCGTCCTCTATCTGGCCAAAGACTGCGGCTCGTACAGTTGCGTCTCCAAAATGGCCGGCATCCGGCGCTACTGCCTTTCGCGCGGCTGGGATGCGGAGTGGATATACCGTCCGTCGTACTCCGCCGCGGAACTGGCCGCAATCGTCGCGCGGCACCGCCCGATCGGCTGCGTCGCCGATGGCGTTTCCGGCCCCATCCGCCTTCCGCCGCGCCTGTTTCGCGGCATTCCCCTCTCCTGCATCGGCTACCCACGAGGGACGACCGGCGACCACCCGAACTTCCATTTCGATGCCGCCGCCATCGCGAAATCCGCGTTTCTCGAACTCTCCGCAAGCCGGCCGCCGTGCTACGCCGCCGTGGGATGCTGGGTGCCGATGCTCTGGTCGCGCCGGCGCATCGGCGCTTTCCGGGCCGTCGCGCGCGCCGCCGCGGCGAAGTGCCGCGTTTTCTCCGCAAAGCCGCGTCCGGCAGACGAATCGCCGGACGATTTCGCCCGCCGCCTCGCTCAATGGCTTGCCTCCCTTCCAATGCACTGCGCGGTCTTCGCAGTGAGCGATGAAACCGCGGCTCTCGTCGTCCGCGCCGCCCATGCCGCGCATCGCGCCATTCCGGGCAGTCTCACGCTCCTTTCCGTTGACAACTTTCAAGACATTTGCGAAAAGGCCGATCCGCCCATCTCCTCCATCCAGCTCGACTTCGAGCGCCTCGGCTACATCGCCGCAAAGGCGGTGGGGGAAATGCTGGACTCAAGGAAGGCGGCAGCCGCGGAAAACCCGATGGAAAACCCGCTTTCGGCCGGCCCCGGCTCGATCGCGGGGCCCCTCCTTGTCGTGCGGCGCAAATCCACCGCCGGGCGCGGACGCCACGAGAAGTTCATCATCGACGCCGTCGAGGCGATCCGGGCCGGGGCCTGCGACGGCCTCTCCGCCGCAGCCCTCATCGCGCGATATCCCGTTTCCAAGCGGCTGTTTACCATGCGCTTCCGCGAGGCCACCGGACACTCCGTGCTCGACGAAATCACGCACGTCCGCCTAGAAAAGGCCTGCGAACTGCTCGCCCGGACCGACACGCCGGTGGCGGCCGTGGCCGACTTCTGCGGCTTCGGTTCCTATCAGGCCGCAGATTGGCTGTTCCGCAAGCGCTTCGGCCTGTCCATGGGCGCATGGCGCGCCGCCAACGCCGCCCCGCGCGCGTAGCGCCGCCGCCGTAAAAACTTTGCCCAATCTTGGAGGTCGGCAGCGGGAAAAGCGCTATGCTTACTAACATCGTTTGCGGGGCGTGGCGTCCCGCAACGCTCCAACACACGGACACGGAATCAAAATGAAGAGAAACACCGCACCCGCCGCAATCAGCGCCATCCTCTGCTTGTTCGCCGTTGTGGCGGCGACGCCATCGCCGTCGTTCGCCGGCGTCAAGTACTGGGACAACCCCGCCTTCAAGGCGTACGACACGGGCGACTACGTGACGAACGGCCTCGTCCTGCACTACGACGGCATCCGCAACGCCGGCGCGGACGAGGCGCATTCGATGAACTCCGACACCTGGGTGAACCTCGCCTCCGACGGCGCCTACCCGCTCGGCTGGTACAGCTGGATCAAAAGGGACGGCGAGGACAAATACGACCGGCGCAACGGCAACACCGCCAACGGCGACTGGACCGCCAACGGCTTCACCTTCGACGGCCTCGTGGGGTTCGCCGCCACGAACATCACGTTCGGCATCGGCCCCGAATACACGCACCAGTTCGTCATGACGGCCTCCACGGCCGACCTCGCGAGCGAAAACGGGACGACCGGCTACATCTTCCGTCCGGGCAAGGCCTGGACGTGCAATGCCGTCGCCATCCGCCAGACCGCCAACGGCACGACCACGCCGGCGAACGCGGTTTACGTCATCGACGAGACGCGCTTCGGCGGCACGGCGCCCCGCCCGAACTTCTCCAACGCGAATCCGCGCTACGCCACCGTGCTCGCGGACGCCGCCGCCCTGCGCGTCTTCGAGGGGACGGAAATCCCCACGGCCTCGACGGGCGGCAACTCCTACAAGGCCGGTTCGCGCTCGGCCACCGACAGCAACACCTGGTTCGCGTTCGGTTCGCAGTACGACGGCTCGCCGAGAACCCGCAACAGCAGCAATTCCCTCCAAAGCTTCAACGGCACGCTCCACGCCGTCCGCTACTACTCCCGCGCCCTTTCCAACGATGACCTGGCGTGGAACCGCGTGATCGACGAATACCGCTTCTTCGGCGCATCCGCGCCGATCCCGGTGACTAACGTCGTCATCGCCACGAGCGCGGAGGGCGTC
>JAFSUV010000227.1 GCA_017450425.1 Kiritimatiellia bacterium | reverse complement strand
GAAGACGGCGCATGCGCCCGCGCGGCGGCCGCGCGGGCGAGTGCGCCGAGCGCGTCCCAGTCGATCGCCGGCGCGCCCATCCTAGTGCACGCCGGTGTCGCCGCGCTGCGGGTGGTCGAACTCGGCGACCGGGGCGGCGCCTTCGTCCGCAAGCGCGGAGTAGAGCGCCTGGATGTAGGCGCGGATCGACGCTTCGACGATGTCCGTCGAGACGCCGGTGCCGCGATAGACGCGCCCGGCGTTGGCGACCTTGACCGTGGCTTCGCACTGCGCATCCATGCCGCCATCGACGGCGGTGAGGTTGTAAACCTCCAGCCGCGCGCCGGGGAGGCCGGCGATCTCCCTGATGGCCGCGTAGCAGGCGTTGATCGGCCCGTCGCCGGTGCCGGTCTTCTCCACGAGCACGCCGTCGAGCTTCACGCGCACCGCGCCCATCGGCGTTATCGCGTCGGAAGCCACCGCCGAGAAGCGGTCGAGGGCGAGGCGCTCCGGCACGTCCCGCTCGCGGGCGTTGCGCACGAGCGCTTCGATGGCGGCGTCGGAAACCGTTTTCTTCCGGTCGGCCAGATCCTTGAACTTGCCGAACAGGGTTTCGATGCGGGCTTCGTCGAGATGGAAGCCGAGGTCGGCGAGGCGCTGCGAAAACGCGTGCTTGCCGGAATGCTTGCCGAGCACCATCTTGTTCTTCGGCAGCCCGATGGACTCGGGCGTCATGATTTCGTATGTCAGCGGATTCGCGAGCACGCCGTGCTGGTGTATCCCGGCTTCGTGCGCAAAGGCGTTTTCGCCGACAATGGCCTTGTTGGCCTGGAGCTTGGAGCCGGTCACGGTGGTGACGCACTTGCTCGCCGCGTAGATCTTGGTGGTGTCGATCGAGGTGTCCGCGCCGAAATACGCATGGCGCGTCTTGAGCGCCATCACGATTTCCTCCAGCGAGGCGTTGCCCGCGCGCTCGCCGATGCCGTTGATGCAGCATTCGACCTGCGTCGCGCCGCCGCGCACCGCGGCGAGCGAGTTCGCCACGGCGAGCCCCAGGTCGTTGTGGCAGTGGCACGAAAGGGCGACCGAAGACGCGCCCGGCACGTTGGCCAGCACGTCGCGGAAAAGCGCCTCGTATTCGCCCGGCATCGCGAAGCCCACGGTGTCCGGAAGGTTCACCGTGGTGGCGCCGGCGTCGATCGCGGTCTTCACGACCCGGTAGATGAACGGGCGCTCCGAGCGGGAGCAGTCTTCGAGGGAAAACTCGATATCGTCGCAGAGCGACCGTGCGTAGCGCACGCACTCGCCGGCGGCGGCATCGACCTCGTCGGGCGTCATCCGGAGCTTGCACTCCATGTGCAGGGGCGAAGTGGCTATGAACACGTGGATGCGCGGGTGCTTGGCGTCCTTCACCGCCTCCCACGCGCGGTCGATGTCCGCCTTGCGGCACCGCGCGAGACTTGCCACCGTCGCCTTTTGCGCCGCCCTGGCAAGGGCCTGCACCGCTTCGAAATCGCCCGGAGAGGAAGCGGCGAAACCCGCTTCGATCACATCGACCCCGAGCGCTTCGAGGTGGCGGAGCACGAGCAGCTTGTCCCTCAGGTTCATCGAGCAGCCCGGCGACTGCTCGCCGTCGCGCAGCGTCGAATCGAATATCTTTATTTTTCTCGTCTCTTGTTTCATTTTCCGTTTTTCCCCGAATCGGACGGATGTTGAACAGCACCCGGAATACTCTCAAAAAAAAAATTTCTATGCAAGAAAAAAATCGCTTGACACATGTTTCTTTTAATAGTATCATGCCGCCCCGTTGCCGCGCAAATGGCAACCCGGATGGCGGGACGGCCCGCCGCCGGAACCAAAAAAAACAAAAGGCAAAAGCCATGGCTGACATACCCTACAAGACTTATTTACGCGAAGACGAGATCCCGTCGTCGTGGTACAACCTGCGCGCGGACATGGCCGTGAAGCCGGCCCCGCTGCTCAATCCCGCGACGCGCGAGCCGTGTACGGCGGAAGAGCTCTCGCACGTTTTCTGCGACGAACTGGTGCGGCAGGAGCTTGACGACTCGACGCGTCTCTTCCGCATCCCGGACGAGATCCGCGACTTCTACAAGATGTACCGCCCCTCGCCGCTCGTGCGCGCCTACTTCCTCGAGCGCGCGCTCGAAACCCCCGCGCACATCTACTACAAGTTCGAGGGCAACAACACCTCCGGCTCGCACAAGCTCAATTCGTCGATCGCGCAGGCCTACTACGCCAAGAAGCAGGGCCTCAAGGGCGTCACGACGGAGACCGGCGCCGGGCAGTGGGGCACCGCCCTTTCGATGGCGTGCGCCCACTTCGGCCTCGACTGCAAGGTTTACATGGTGAAGTGCTCCTACGAGCAGAAGCCGTTCCGCCGCGAAGTAATGCGCACCTACGGCGCCAACGTTACCCCGTCTCCGTCCATGGATACAGAGGTCGGCCGCAGAATCAACGCAG
>JAFSUV010000226.1 GCA_017450425.1 Kiritimatiellia bacterium | reverse complement strand
TCGGCCGAGATTTCCGATCTTTCGCTCGACATTTCCTCGGCGATGTCGCGCATCGACGCCTCGCCGGAGCGCCTGGCGGCGCTTGAGAGCCGGATATCCCTCGTCGAGACGCTCCGCCACAAGTACGGCAAAACGATACCGGACGTGCTTGAATTCCGAGCCAAGGCGGCCTCTCGGCTCCGCGCGCTCGAAGGCCGCGGCGAAGAGCTCGCGGCCATCGACGGGAAAATCGCGGATGCGCTGGCGCGTGTCGAAAACGCCGGAGCCGCTCTCGGAAAGGCGCGGACTGCGGCCGCCGCGAAACTCGCGGCGGCCGTGGAGGCCGAGCTTGCCGATCTTGGGCTTGGGAAGTGCGGCTTTTCGGTCGCGCTGAAGCCGTGCGAACCGCGCGAGAGCGGTTGCGACGAAATCGAGATGCTCTTCGCGCCCAATCCCGGCGAGCCGGCGCGCCCGCTCCGGCTGGTCGCATCGAGCGGCGAGATTTCGCGCGTCATGCTCGCGCTCAAGACGGTGCTTGCGGCCCACGACAAGGTGCCGATACTCGTGTTCGACGAGATCGACGCCAACGTGGGCGGCGAAACGGCCCGCGTCGTGGGGCGCAAGCTCGCCGCGCTCGGCCGCTCGCGCCAGATTCTCTGCATCACGCACCTGCCGCAGGTGGCGTCGTGCGCCTCGACTCATTTCTCGGTGCGCAAGACCGTGGCCGCCGACGGCCGCACCCGCACGGCGATCATTCCGCTTTCCGGCGAAGGCCGGATTGACGAAATCGCGCGCATGCTGGGCGGCGAGGGCCTGACCTCGGTCGTCCGCCGCCATGCCGAAGAGCTTCTTGTGCTAGAATCCGCGCCATGAATGCGCCATTTCTGGAAAAAACGGCAAGGCCGGCGGGTGGAGCGCTCGCGGGCAAGCGCGTGGCGCTCGGCGTCACGGGCTCGATAGCGGCCTACAAGGCGTGCGAAATCGTGAGGCTTTTCGTCAAGGCCGGAGCGGAAGTCTCCGTGGTGATGACGGAGAGCGCGCAGAAGTTCGTGACGCCGCTCACTTTCCGCACGCTTTCGCGCCGCAGCGTCGCCGTCGGCATGTTCGACGATCCGGCTACATGGGTGCCGGGCCATGTCTCGCTTGCGCAGTGGTGCGACGTGCTTGCGATCGCGCCCTGCACGGCCAATGCGATGGCCAAGGTGGCGCACGGCATTGCGGACGACATCTTGAGCTCGATCGCGCTTGCGTGCCGCAAGCCGATCGTAATCGCCCCGGCCATGAACGAAGGGATGCTCGACAGTCCTGCGACGCGGGCAAACATCGACACCCTGCGTTCGCGCGGTGTCTTGGTGATGGATTGCGGGGAGGGCCCGCTTGCGTGCGGAACCGACGGCAGGGGGCGCATGCCGGAGCCGTCCGCCGTCGTGGCGGCGGTCGCGGAGGCGCTCGGCTCGTGAGTGCGCTGCGCATCGGGACAAAGTTTTCCGCCATGGAGCCGGCCGCCGCCGCGCGGCTTTCGGCCGTGCGTCTGCGCCGGCGCGGCGAGGTGTCGCACGAGCCGGATCCGGCGCACTACGAAATAATCGGCGAAATAGGCACCGGCGGCACGGGCACCGTGTATCACGCGCGGGACAAGTTTCTCGATTTCGACGTGGCGGTGAAGGTGCTGAACCCCGAGCTCGTGTCGGACGAAACGACGCTCGACGCCTTCAAGGGCGAGGCGCGCATAACGATGCAGCTCTCGCACCCCAACATCCTGCGCCTCTACACCTTCCAGTCGTATCGCGGCTGCCCGTACATCGTGATGGAGCTGGTGCGCGGGGAGTCGCTCAATTCGGCGATACTCCGCCTCGGCGCGATCCGGGTGCGCTGCGTGTGCCAGATCGTCATGCAGTGCGCGATGGCGCTTGGCTACGCCCATGCGCACGGTGTCGTGCACAAGGACGTCAAGCCGGAAAACATCTTCATCGACGAAAACGGGGTCGTGAAGGTCATCGACTTCGGCTCGGCCGTGCTGAACGGGGCGCTTGCCGAGGCGTCCGGCGACATCGTGGGCACTCCGCAGTTCATGACTCCCGAGCAGCTGCGCGGCGAGGCGGTCGATGCTTCCGCAGACATTTACGCGCTGGCGGTCACGGCGTATCTCGCCCTTACCGGGTTTTTCCCGTACCGGGAAGGAGTTTCGACCGACGATTTTCTCGCCGGCGGCGTACGACCGCATTTCGACTACCTTCCGGACGTGCTCATGCCCGCCTTCAACATGGCGACCGCCTACAATCCGGGCGAAAGGTATGCCTCGGCCGGCGAGTTCGCGATCGATCTGGCGCGCCTTTGCGGCTGCCCGGACATCCTCGAAAACCCCGATGCGCCGGTCAAGCTGGAGGCGGCGGAAGAAGCGCCATGCTAGTGGCGCAAGTCGCGACCGACATCGCGGCCGGGCGGACTTTCGACTACGAAGTGCCGCCCGGCCTCGCCGGCGCGGTCGTACCGGGATCGATGGTCCGCGTCCCGTTCGGCCCGCGCACGGTCGAAGGGATCGTGCTCGGCGTCGCCGGCGGCACGGAGTGGCGCGGCGGCGCCCTGAAGCGGGTCGCCGGGATCGCGCCGGGCGATCCTCCGCTTACGCCGGCGCTCGTCGAGCTTGCGCGCTGGATGGCGCGCTACTACATGGCGCCGGTGGAGCTGTGCGTCAAGACCATGCTTCCGCCCGTCGTCCGCGACGGTGTGGAAGGCGATTCCTTTGCGCGCATTCTCGTGGTGAAAG
>JAFSUV010000225.1 GCA_017450425.1 Kiritimatiellia bacterium | reverse complement strand
GCCGGGGCGCGCAGGGCCTCTGCGGCGCCAAGGTCGCGCACCGCCAGCGGCCGCCCGCCGTCGAGCACCATCAGCGCCACCCTGCCGTCGATTTGCGCGACGACCGGCTGCCGCCCGCGCGAAGCCGCCTTTGGAGACTTGGCGACGAAGTCGGCCATGGCGAACGGAAACGCCTCCACCCGGTCGATCCGCCCGGCGTCGCACCCGGCGGCGACCCGCGCGGCATCCACGGCGGCGACCGGCGCAGACACCGCCATGACGAGCGAGGAGCCGCCTTCGCCGTCCGCGCCCGGCGCGACCGTTTCAAGCGTCTCGCACGCGAAAACCATCTCCGCCGGGTCGAGCGGCGCCTCGGCTTCCGCCATGTTGCGGGCGATGACGGCGGTTTCTTCGGCGTCTGCGGACGGTATGCGAAACGTTTTGCAGAACAGGTCTTTGAGCGGAAGGACGAGCGTAAGCCCCTCCGGGCCAGTCGGCGGCGCGCCTTCGCCCGTAGCGGCGGCGGAAAGCCTGTCGCGCGCGGCGCGCGCCCATTCCATGGCACCGTCGCGTCCCGAAACGCCGAGACATGTCTCTTTTTTCACCGCCCTTGAAGACCGAAAATCCGCGGCAAACCGCCGCTTTGTGCCCAATTGTGCCAAAACGGGGGGATAAAATCAAATTGTTAAGCTTATCCCCCATTTTTTCGAGCGATAGCGTGGCACTCGGCAATCTTGCATTTCCTCCGTGTTTTCAATTTTGTCACACAGAGGCACAGAGGCACAGAGTTTATTGACCATCTCCTCGCGACATCCCGATAAAGGCGGCTCCGCCGCCGCCGAAATTCCGGAGCGATATCCCGATATCCCGACATCCCGCCATTCCGGCACCCCTTTTCCCCGCCTCTCTGGCGTGTGCGGACGCGCCGTGGGCGCGTCCCTACCAGCCGCTTCCTGGTAGGGGCGTTTCCACGAAACGCCCGCCCGCGGACGCTACGCAGCGCCCGGAGCCTTGCGCCCGAGAGTCGGGGAGAATCGACGAGAATCGTTGAGAATCGAAGGCCTTGGCAGCGTCCGGCGCGTGCAGTCCCGGAGGCGCGCGACGCCCGCACTTTTCGCGCAACGGAAATCCGCAAATCCCTTGATTTCTCTGAGGTCCCATGAAATCCGACAGTTATTAATTCTCAAATTTTGGGGGATAAGTCCGGCCCTGGATGACGCGCCGGACAAATCCGCGACAGGGCAAGTGAGGCTTGCATAACTGTCTTCCGTTCGTTTATGATGCGCGGCATGGGCCGCCAAGGCAGCATCCAACAAGCCCGAGGAGAAAAAATGAAATTCGTTTGTTCCATTTGCGGTTATGTCCATGAAGGCGACGAGCCGCCCGCTTTCTGCCCGCAATGCAAGCAGCCGGCGGAAAAGTTCAAGAAGGTCGAGGAGCCGGCCGCCGCTTCCTGCGCCGCTCCGTCGAAGGGCAAGCCCGCGATGCCAGAAATGGCCAAGGACTGAGCGCGCCGCGGCAATGGCTTCGCGGGTCTTTTCGCGCGCTGGTTTTAGCGCTCCGGAGCGCACGGCGGGGGTGCGCGCGGACGCTTCCGCGACGGTTTCCGTCCTCGTCCCGACGCTCAACAGCGCCAGGACGCTCGGCGAGTGTCTGCGCTCTGTCCGGGCGCAGCGCTGGCCGCAGGACCGCCTTGAAATCGTGGTGGCCGACGCCGGTTCGACGGACGGCACGGCCGGAATCGCCCGCGAATTCGGAGCCAGGATCGTTCCGAACGCGCTTCGCACCGGCGAAGCCGGCAAGGCCGCCGCCGCGCGGGCGGCGGCGGGCGGCTTTTTCGCGCTCATCGACAGCGACAACGTCCTGCCCGACCCGGACTGGCTCGTGCGCATGATGGAGCCGTTCGCCGATCCGGGCATCGCCGCTTCGGAGCCGCTGCGCTACGACGCGCGGCCCGGCGATCCGCCGCTTGTGCGCTACTTTGCGCGGCTGGGGATGAACGATCCGTTCTGCCTCTTTGTCGGCAACTACGACCGCGAATGCGCGGTTTCGGGGCGGTGGACGGCTCTCCCGGTCGAGGCGGAAGACCGCGGCGGGTACTTGTGCGTTGCGCTGCGCAACGGCGCGGCGTTTCCGACGATCGGCGCAAACGGATTCATCGTGCGCCGGGCGGCTGCGGAAAAGGCGGGGATCGGCGACTACTGGTTCGACGTGGACGTCCCGCGCGCCATCGCCGCCGCTTCGCCGGACGGCGCGGTTCGCGTCGCGAAAGTGAAAACCGGGATCGTCCATCTCTACTGCGCCTCGATGGACGACTTCCGCCGCAAGCAGGAGCGTCGCATCCGCGACTTTCTGGCGTTTCGCGCCGAGCGCGCGCCCGCCGCCGGG
>JAFSUV010000224.1 GCA_017450425.1 Kiritimatiellia bacterium | reverse complement strand
TCTTCAAACGACAGCGGCCTGTTGTCGCGCGCCGAAGGAAGGCGGAAGCCGTTGTCGATGAGAACCGTCTTGCGCGCCCGGTCCCCGTGGTACATGGCCTGGAGTTGCGGCACCGTCACATGCGATTCGTCGATTATCGTGAGAAACGGGCGCGGAAAATAATCGACGAGGCATTCGCCCGGCGTGCCGAGCGGCCGCCCGGACAGAGGGCCGGAATAGTTTTCGATGCCCGTGCAGTATCCGACCTCGCGTATCATCTCAAGATCGTACTCGGTGCGCTGCTTGAGGCGCTGCGCCTCGAGCAGTTTGCCGTTCGCCTCGAACCACGCCACGCGCTGCCGCAGCTCGTCTTCGATGCGCGAAAGGCCGGCGAGCATTTTGTCGCGCGGCAGCACGTAGTTGCGCGCCGGCGCGATTATCGTGCGGTCGAGGCGGCGCACGGAGCGCCCCGTCACGGGGTCGAACTCCGAAAGAGCCTCCACTTCGTCGCCGAACATCTCGATGCGGTACGCGACCTTGTCGTTCCACGCCGGGAAGACGTCCACCGTGTCGCCGCGCACCCTGAAGTCGCCCGGCTTCGGATCGATGTCGTTGCGGGCGTAGCGTATTTCGACGAGCCGCGCGAGCATGGCGTCGCGGTCGATTTCCTGGCCGGTCGCGAGCGGCAGCGACATGCCGGTGTAGTCGTCGGACGACCCGATGCCGTAGATGCACGAAACCGATGCCACCACCACGACGTCGCGGCGCTGCACGAGCGCGTTCGCGGCCGAGAGCCGGAAGCGCTCTATTTCGTCGTTTATCGCGGCGTCTTTCGCGATGTAGGTGTCGGTTTGCGGGATGTACGCTTCGGGCTGGTAGTAGTCGTAGTAGCTGACGAAATACTCCACGGCGTTGTCCGGGAAGAACGCCTTGAGTTCGCCGTAAAGCTGCGCCGCGAGCGTTTTGTTGTGCGACAGCACGAGCGTCGGCATCCCGAGGCGTTGTATGACGTTGGCCATGGTGAACGTCTTGCCGGAGCCGGTGACGCCCTGGAGCGTCTGCGCCGCGACTCCGGCCTTGAAGCCGCGCACGAGCGCATCGACGGCTTCGGGCTGGTCGCCGGCCATCGGGAACGGAGCGCATAGGCGGAAAGGGGATGGCATGGCGCGACCGCCTGTCACTCGAGCCGGAGCGCTCTGAGCCAGCGGTGGAACTCCTGCGGAAGCGGCGAAAACACCTTGATGGCGGCGCCGGGCCTGAGCGGATGCTCCAGCTCCAGTTCGACGGCGTGAAGAAGCGGCCGCGTGAGGCGCATGAGGTCGAGATCGGCCACCGACTTCGGGCCGTACACGCCGTCACCCAGCACCGGGTGCCGCGCCATGGCGAGGTGGCGGCGTATCTGGTGCGTCCTGCCGGTTTCGATGCGGACCGCGAGGTGCGACGCCTTGTTGTTGGCCCGGATGCACCGCACCATCGAAAGCGCGCGGCGGCCGTCGAGCGGCAGGTCGATCGTGGACGATTCGGCGTCCCACCTGCCGCTTACCACGGTGCGGTACGTTTTCGCCACGGCGTGGCGCTTGAAGACGGCCACCGCGGCGTCGTGGGCGGCGTCGGATTTCGAGAACAGGACGCAGCCCGTGGTGTCGCGGTCCAGCCGGTGCGAAGCCCTCAGGTCGGGATTGCCGGTCTGGGTCCGGAGCAGGGTTTCGAGCGAAAAGGGGGCCTCGTTCACGAGAACTCCGGCGGGCTTGTCCGCGACGAGGTAGTTTTCGTCCTGCCAGATGATTTTCGCCTTCGACGGGCGGCTCGAAACCGCAGTCGGCGAAGCCGCGAACCCGGCCACCGTGACGATGCCGCCTGCGCGGAGGCGGTGGTGCGCCATCCACACGCATTGACCGTCCACCCGCACGATTCGGGCGTCGATCTGCTGCTTCGCCGCGCGGCGCGACACGCCGAGGTGCGCCGCGAGGAAATCCTGCAGTGGCATCCCGTCCTCGCGGCGGGCGACCTTGTAGGCCACCGGGCTGCGGCCGCTGTCCGTGTTTTTCATTGCCGTCGCTAAACAGTCTCGACGCGGCTCGCGGAAGCGGTGCGCTTGAACTCAAGCCAGCGCGGGAAGGCGTCGTCCCAGCGCGCGGCGTTGCCCGTCGGCTCGACGCGACCCGGCGCGATCGAAGCGCGCACGATGCTGCGCCCTTCGTCGAAATCGGCCGCTTCGCCGAGGCCGACAAGCTGCGCCACGGCGTTGCCGGTGGCGGAGCCTTCCACGGGGCCGCATTCGATCTCCACCTTCATGGCGTCTGCCGCCATCTGGCAGTGCATGGAGTCGCGGATCGCGCCGCCGATCATGTGCAGGATGTCGCGCCCGCAGCCCGACAGCGTTTCCAGTTCGCCCCACACTTCGCGGTAGCGCATGACGATGCCTTCCATGGCGGCGCGGTAGAACTGGCCGCGGGTTTCCGGCACAGGCTGCCCCGTGATGCGGCAGAACTGCGCCATTTTTTCCGGCATCTTTCCCGGCGAGGCGAACGGCGCCCAGTCGGGGTCGATGAGCGAGCGGAACGGCTCGGCGGAGCGCGCTTCGAGCGTCAGCTCGTCCCAACTTGGAGCCGCGTCGCCGCGCGTCCAGGCGCGGCGCAATTCCTGCACGAGCCACATGCCGGTGCAGTTCTTGAGGAAGCGGAATTTGCCGTTCACCGCGCCTTCGTGCGTGTAGTTGAGCGCAAAGGATTCGTCGCCGAGGATCGGCGCGGCGCTTTCGATGCCGAGGAGCGCCCACGTGCCGGTCGCGAGGTATCCCCAGCGGGTGGCGGGATCGGCCGGCACAGACGCCACGGCCGAAGCGGTGTCGTGCGAGCCGACGGCGACGACCGGCACGCCCTCCAGGCCCGCAAGCCCCTTGATTTTGCCGAGTACGGTGCCGGGCCTCACCAGCGGCGAAAACAGCGCGGGATCGACGCCTATCGCCGAAAGGACGGGCCGCGAAAAATCGCGCGTTTCGAGATCGACGAGGCCGGAGGTCGATGCGATCGTGGCTTCGTTTGCGACAACGCCGCAAAGCGCGTAGTTCACGAGATCGGGCACGAACAGGAGCTTCTCCGCGACATCGAGGAACGAGGATTTCTCGATCTTTTCCGTGTGCAGCTGGAAAACCGTGTTGAAGTCCATGAACTGTATGCCGGTCCTGTCGTAGAGATTCCGCTTCCCCACGAGGTCGAACACTTCCTGCGTCCGTTCCGGGCAGTTTCGCGAGTCGCGGTAGGCGTACGGGAGCGAGATCAGACGGCCCGATTTGTCGAGCAGTCCATAGTCAACGCCCCAAGTGTCAACGCCGACCGACGCGATTTCGCCGTATTTCGCGGCCCCCGCGACAAGCCCCGCCCTGATGTCCGACAAAAGTTGCGGAAAATTCCAGAAGATGTGCCCTCCGAATTCGACGGGCGCGTTGTCGAACCTCGACACCACTTCAAGGACGATTTTTCCGCCGTCGAAACGCGCGGCCACTACGCGACCGCTTCCGGCGCCGAGATCTACTGCAAGACACGTTTTCATTTTGTCGTTTCTCCAAATGGCATGGATGGTTCTCCTTCCGGCGTCGCCGCTTCACCGGCCGTTTCCGGCGCGTCCGCTTCTGCCGGCGGCTCTGCTTCGTCTGCGGGCGGCTCGACCTTTTCTTCCGGCGGCTCTGCCGCCGCCTGCGCCTCGACCGGTGTCGGCTCGTCGTTTGGTTTGCCCGGACCGGCCTCTTCGGCCGTGCCGCGCGGAGGTTTCACCTTGCAGACATTTCCCTTGAGGCGCGGGCCGGCGGGCCGGTTTTCGCTCCAAAAGCGGGCGACTTCGCCTTGGATTCCGAGCTCGAACCATTCATCTTCGACCGTCAGGGCGTCGCAGGGGGAAATGGCGTCGTCGCCATTTTCCGCCCACACCGGGCCGCCGTTGTATTCGAGCCGGTCGTAAACCGCTCCGGGGTGGCCGGAAAGCCGCACGGGACGCCGCGACCAGCACACGCCGGAAAACACGGTGCCGGACTGCGCCGCGCCGGTGCCATCCGGCTCGCCGCCGTCGCGCTTCGATGCGACGGTCACGGTCGCGCCGGAGACCGAGAAATAGAGGCAACCGAAGTTTTCCGACGCCTTGCCGAACGAATATACGGTCGCGCCCGATTCGCCGCAAAAGGCGCCCGCAATGCGGTCGAACCGCGCATTGCCGGTCGCCGGGCGCGGGATCGAGATGCGTGCGCCGGCGTTGGCTTCGGCGCGGACGCCAAGGCGCCTGAGCGAAAGCGTGACGCGCGGGGCGGTGAAAACCACGGCGCCGCCGGAGGCGTCTCCGCAGCTCGCGGAGGAAACCGCAACGTCGTCGAGCCGGAGCGAGAGACCCGGCGTAAGCCTGGTTTTCGCCGCCTTGACGCACAGCCCGGACTTTTCGGACAGGCAGCGCAAAATCGCGGCTTTTCCGCGATCGCTTCGTGCGAACACGTGCAATGCCGCGTACGACGCGACGATCAAAAACACCAAAAGCCTAAAGCGGGTTTTTCTTTTAATGTACATGTTTCTGCGCCCTCGTTCGGATTCCCGATTCTGTCTTCAAAGCGGCGATGCCGGTGGAAAAGCGTTTACGGCGATGTCTGGTTGCCGGTCGAAGCCGGGATGCGGGTCTTGTGCCTGCGGAAAAACCCGCCCTGTTCTTTGCGCCGCTCTTCAAAAACGCGATCGACACGCTCGTTCACAAGGCGGGTCGAAATAGACTCTGAAATCGCATCGGCGCTCACGAGATTGTCATCGCGCGAGACGATGCCCTCCTTCCCGGCTGCGTAGCAGACCACGGTTTTGGCGAAACGGTCGCGAGAAATCTGCTGTACCACGACGGCGGTGTCGTCCTGCCCGAAGGCGAGCGAAGGCTCCGCCATGCGGATGAAGGCGCCGAGACGGAAAAACGCCACGATGTCGCCGGTCGCGGCGTCGGAAACCCGGAGGAACAGGTTCTGGCGCGAAGCCTGATCCCAATACACGAGCGAAAAAAGAAGCGAGCGGCCGCCGGAGCCGTCCCTCGTGCGCGCCCGCGCCGCGGAGGCGAGCGCAATGCCGTCCACGACCGAAAACGCCATGCGGCGCGAACTTGCGCTTTCGTCCGGCGCGCCGTCAGTGCCGCCGCGCGTCGCGACCACCGCCGCCTGAAACCGCCCCTGGCGCGGCAAATCGTAAAGAGAGCCGATGTCGATCGAGAACGTCTTTTCGCCGCCCGGCATGACGACAATGGCGTCAACCGCCGAAGAAGGCGCTCCGGCGCGCGGCAGGATCATCCGCCCCGACTCTTCGTCGAAAACGTAAACCTTCAGCGAGTTGCGGACATAGTCGCCGTAGTCGTCGATCACGAACGCCTCGTCCCCTCCGTTGCGCAAAGTGCCGGACACGGCCACGGTTTCGCCGCGCACGAACTCCCCCTTTTCCATCTTCGCGACGACGGAAAGCGAACTCGAAACGCGAGGGGGCTCGGCTGCGCGCGCCTGAGCCTCTGCGGCGCACGGAAGGCAGAATTGGACGGCGACCGCCAAGGCCGTGCCGGCGGACGCTCCGAATCCATGGAAACGCGACGTGCTCATCGGGCGCCTCCCTGTGCCTTGAACGCGGCATCCACGCGCTCCAGTATGGCGTGCATCAGCATTTCGTGGCACTCCTGCACGCGCGGCGAAGCCGCGCCGGCAACGTCGAGGAGGATGTCGCAGTGCGCGGCGAGGTCGCCGCCGCCATGCCCGACGAAGCCGATCACCTTCGCTCCGAGGGCGCGGGCGGCGTCGGCCGCGCGCACGAGATTGGCGGAGCGGCCGCTCGTCGTGAACAGCGCGAGCACGTCCCCCGGCCGGCAGAAAGCCTCGACCTGGCGGGAAAAAACCGAATCGAACCCGTAATCGTTGCCGATGCAGGTAAGCGCGGTGCCGTCGGCGCAAAGCGCCATGCCGGGCAGGGCGCGCCGCTCGGCCGAGTACCGGCCCGAGAGCTCTTCGGCCATGTGCATCGCGCCGGCCGCGCTGCCGCCGTTGCCTGCGGTCAGCACCTTGTTGCCGCCGGCAAGTGCGCCGACGACGGCGGAGACCGCGTCTTCAAAGCGGCCTTCGAGGGCGGAGAGGGACTCCACCGCCGCCACGGCGCCGCGAATTGTCTCGCCCAAGCCGGGGCCGGGGATTCTGTTTGTCGTTTCTTCGGACATTTTTTGCAGGCCACCGCAGTTGAAGATCGAACCCAATCCCGACAGTCCGCTCAAGATCCGGAGTCGGCGGCAAAACGCGCTGGCGGGGCGGATTCTACCAT
>JAFSUV010000223.1 GCA_017450425.1 Kiritimatiellia bacterium | reverse complement strand
TTCGGCGCTCATCAGCAGCTCTTTGAGCGAGTTGGAAAATCCGCGCTTGAGGAGCACCGGAAGCTTCGAGCGGCCGATTTCCTTGAGCAGCTCGAAGTTCTGCATGTTGCGCGCGCCGATTTGGACCATGTCGGCGTATTCCTCGAAGAGGTCGATCTGCGCCGGGTTCGTGATTTCCGAAACGACTGGCAGACCGGTGTCTTCGCGCGCCTCCTTGAGGTAGTGCAGCCCCTCGGCCTTGAGCCCTTGGAACGCATACGGCGACGTGCGCGGCTTGAACGCGCCGCCGCGCAGCAGCGTGCCGCCCGCTTCCTTCACGGAGCGCGCGACGGACATCACCTGCGCCCGCGATTCGACGGAGCACGGGCCGCCGCACAGCACGACCTTCTGCCCGCCGATGCCCACGTCGCCGACCCGGACGACGGTGTCCTCCGGGTGGAATTTGCGGTTGGCCCGCTTGTACGGCTCCTGCACCTTCACGACGCGCTCGATTTCGTCGAGGGCGGCCACTTCGTGCTCGGGCACGCTCGAAGTGTCGCCAACGAGGCCGACGACCGTCTGCTCGCTGCCGTAGATCGGATTGGTGCTTATTCTGTATTTCGACTGGAGCCTGTCGCAGAGCGAATCGACGGAATCGCGCAACAACCCCCGCTTTAGTACCAGTATCATTTTTTCGAATCCCCGAAATTTCCGGAAATCATTGCTTGCGGTGCGCCGCGCCCCATACGAGGCCGACGAAAACCATCCCGCCGACGACGTTGCCCAGCGTCACGAAAAACAGGTTCCGCGCCGCGCCGGCGATCGTGAGCGCCGAGGCGTCCATGCCGGCCGCCGCCACCTTTGCGGCGCACGAGCAGTCCGCGAGCGCCATGAGGCCGGCGGGCAGGTAGTACATGTTCGCGACGGAGTGCTCGAAGCCGCCGAGGACGAACGCCATGATCGGAAACCACGTGGCTATCGCCTTGCCGGAGGCGCGCTTCGACGACCCCGCCGCGAGGATTGCAAGGCACACCAGGATATTGCAGAGGATGCCGGAGCAGAACGCCTGCAGCGGCGTAAGCGCGGCTTTCGCGGCAGCCACCCGCACCGTGTAGGCGCCGAGCGCGAACCCCGACGCCCCCCATTGGCCGCTCTTCCAGGCGAGAAGCGCCACGGCCGCCGCGCCGGCGAAATTGGCGCACCAGACGACTGCGAGGTTGCGCACGACCGGCAGCGGGCGCACCTTGCCGTCCGCGAGGGCGATCGACATGAGGCAATTGCCCGTGAAAAGCTCCGCGCCGACGAGGACTATGAGGATGAGGCCCACCGGAAACACGGCTCCGGCGACAAGGCGCGCCAGGCCGTAATTGGCCACGCCGTGGGCCGCCATGCTGCTCGTGCAGGCGCCCAGCGCAATGCAGGCGCCGGCTATCGCGCCGAGTTCGACCATTTTCGCAAAGGGAAGAGTCGTCTTCGTTTTTGCGGCGGCGACCTGGTTGTCGCGGATTGCGGGAGGAGTGTTCATCGCTATGGGTTTGATGGTTTTCGGCTGGAGATTCTACACCAAAGACCGCCGCGACGCTCCCGCGAGCAGAAGCGCGGCGAGGATCAGCGCCGCGCACCCGGCGAGCCACGGGGCAAACAGTTCGCCGTAGCGGATGCGGATCGAAGTCTCGACTGCGGTCTTTTCAAGGGCGTCGATTTCGGCGAGCGCATCGTCGAGCGCCCCCTTCGTGCGGGCGTTGAAATACCGCCCTCCCGTTTCGGACGCGATGGCGCCGAGCGTCCGCTCGTCGAGCCGCGCGAGCGTCGGCACGACCCGCGGGGCGCCGCCGCCGCGCCAAAGCGCGGGGAAGCGGCCGTTGGAGCCGATCCCGATCGCGTAAACCTTCACCCCGGCGTTTTTCGCCACTGCGACCGCCTGCGCCGGGGTGGCGATGCCGTAGTTGTTCTCGCCGTCCGAAAGCAGCACCACGACCCGCGACGCCACGTTTGTCGCCGCGGCGAGGCGCGCCACGGCCATGACGAGACCGTCGCCGATCGCCGTCGCGGTCTCCTCCTCGGAGACGGGCTCGCCGTCGTCGCCCGGGATCACGACGCCGTCGAGGATCTCGCAAAGCGCGGCGTGATCCGCGGTGAGCGGACACCGCGTCGTGGCGTAGCCGCCGAAAGCCACCAGCCCGATCAAGTCGTCGGGCCTCTTTTCCACGAATTGCCGGAACTTCTTCTTCACCACGTCGAGGCGGGTCCTGTCCCGGCGCGAATCGGTGGCGAAATCAAGCGCCGCCATCGAGCCGGACACGTCGATCGCCATTTCGATGGCCACGGCGTCCCGCGTCTCGCGGCTGGAGGGGAACGCCCGCCTCGGACGCGCGAGAGCGACCGTGCCGCAAACCACGCCGGCCGCGAACAGCGCCGGCGCGAGCCAGGAGAAACGCTGGCGAATCGTGGCGCGGCGCGGCAGCGCGGCAGCCATCGGCAGCGGGGCGACGCCGCGCGAGCGCGCCCGCCGCAGCATCCGCCACGCCGAGACCGCCGCCGGAAACAGCAGCAGAAACGCCCAAGGCGAACCGAACTCGATCATCGCCGCCCTCCGTGGAGTTTCATCCCGAAGCGGCCGCGCCCTTTATCTTGGGCGAGCCCGCGCTCTTCCACTTGAGATACGCGGCGATGAAAGGCGCGAGATCGCCGTCGAGCACCGCCTGGACGTTGCCGGTTTCGTGGCCGGTGCGCAAATCCTTGGCCATGGTGTACGGCTGCAGCACGTACGATCTGATCTGGTTGCCCCACGATATCGAGCCCTTTTCGCCGTAAAAGCGCTCGAGGGCGGCGCGCTTCTTGTCTTCCTCGTATTCGTAAACTTTCGCGCGCAGGATCGCCATCGCCTTTTTGCGGTTGGCGAACTGCGAGCGCTCCGCATCGCACGTCACGACGATCCCGGTCGGCACATGGCGTATGCGGATCGCCGAATCCGTCTTGTTCACGTGCTGGCCGCCGGCGCCGCCGGAGCGGTACGTATCGACTTCGAGATCTTCCGGCTTCAGCTCCACCTTCGTCTCGTCCTGCAACTCCGCGACCACGTCGAGGGCGGCGAACGACGTGTGGCGCCGGGCGTTGGAGTCGAACGGCGAAATGCGCACGAGCCGGTGCGTGCCGCGCTCTGCCTTGAGGTATCCGTAGGCGTCGGGTCCGCGCACGGCGAAAGTGCACGTGACGAGCCCGGCTTCGTCGCCAGGCGTCTGGTCGAGCATCTCCAGCTCGAAACCGGCGCGCTCGCAATAGCGGGAGTACATCCTCAGAAGCATCGAGACCCAGTCGCACGCCTCGGTGCCGCCGGCGCCGGCGTGGAGCGTGAGGAACGCGTTGCAGGCGTCGAGCGGCCCCGTGAGAAGCGAGCGGGTGCGCAGCGCCTCAAAGTCGTTGCACGCGTTTTCGACGATTTCCGACAGGTCCCGCCAGGCGCCGTCGCGCGACGGCCCTTCCGGCTCCGCTTCGGCGAGTTCGCGCATCGTTTCGGCGTCGGAGAGAGCCGCGGAAAGCTCGTCGAAGGGCTTCACGACCGATTTGTGCGCATTCGTTTCGGCGATCGTCTCCTGCGCCGCCCTCTGGTCGTCCCAGAAAGCGGGATCGGCCGCCTTGGCTTCGCCTTCGGCAATGGCCGCGCGATGGGCGTCTATCCCGAGGTAGCGCTTCATGTCCGCCAAATCGCCCTTCAGCGCGACCAGACGAGGATAGATTTCTTCCGGTGCTAGCATGGCGTGGCGATGAGTACTCTCTAGAAAAAAGGCAGACCGCGATTTGCAGCCTGCCACCCGTAAAAAAGTGTGGTGCAACCGAGAGGAGTCGAACCTCCATGCCTCGCGGCACTAGAACCTGAATCTAGCGTGTCTGCCATTCCACCACGGTTGCGCGGAACGGGGCGGCATTATCCGACAAACGGCAATCCGTGTCAAGCGTTTTCTCCGCGCGTTGTGGTGGGGAGGCTTGCATTTTATCCGTGTTTTCAATTTTGTCACACAGAGGTACAGGGGAGGCAGAGGCGCAGAGTTCATTGATCGCATCCTCGCGACATCCCGATCATGGCGGCTCCGCCGCCGAAATCCCGGAGCGACCTTCCGATATCCCGACATCCAGCAATTCCGGCACCCTTTCTCCCCATACCGTGGGCGCGTCCCTACCAGCCTTTTCCGGCAGGGACGTTTCCACGAAACGCCCGAGAGTCGGGGAGAATCGAGGAGAATCGTTGAGAATCGTTTAGAATCGAGGGGCGTGGCAACATCCGGCGCGAAACGGCCACGCGAACAACGTCCTGCCGGGGTGACGCTTCACGCCTCCTTGCATAAGCCCCCTCATACTCACACACAGGCCAAATGGTATAATTTCCCGAACGCTATGGGAACGAAGTGTATTGCAACAAGATTGGAAGCGTGGTTCGCGACGGCGCGGCGGGAGATGCCATGGCGGCGCGTGGTCACGCCCTACGGCTGCTACCTGAGCGAAATCATGCTCCAGCAGACGACCTACGCGGGGGCCATCGGCCACTACGAGCGCTTCCTTGCGGCCTTCCCCACCGTCGAGGCGCTGGCGGCGGCACCTGAAAGCGCCGTCCTCAAGGCGTGGGAGGGGCTGGGCTACTACGCCCGGGCGCGCAACCTCCTGAGGGCGGCGAAGCGGATCGCCGCCGAGGGCTGGCCGACGACGGTCGAGGGCTGGCAGTCCCTTCCG
>JAFSUV010000222.1 GCA_017450425.1 Kiritimatiellia bacterium | reverse complement strand
GGCGCAGTCCGCGCCGTCAAGCGCTTCGCGGAACGGTTCGCGCCACGAGCCGTCGGCCGGCACGCACACGCTCCAGCCGGATTGCACCATGTCGCGCAGGAGCTGCAGGTTGAACGCCTCGACGCCGCGCACGACGCCGCCGAAGGGGCGCACGAAGGTTTTTTCGAAAAAGAGGATGGAGCCTTTTTTCACCGCGACCCCTCCAGAAAACTCCATGCGTGGTCCGGCGCGACCCCCTCGGCCGCCACGGGGAAGCGCAGCGTGCCGTCTTCGTCCTTCCCGGCGCCCGGCACGGCGAGAAAGCCGAACGGCAGGAACACCGGGGCGTCGTGGACTGCCGCGAAGCACACGGTCCGCCCGTCGTCGCCGCCCTGCTCGAAGAACGAAAAGCGCCCGCCTTCCCACTCTTCGTAGTCGAGCACGTATTCGGCGCGCGCCCGGTTTTCGGCTGCGAGGTATTCCGGGATCCGCGCGGACTCGAAGAGCGCCGAAGCGCCGGCGCCGTCGCCGGCGGCGCCGACCTTTTCACCGAGGATGCGGCCCGAAAACGGGATCGCCGCGACATGCGCCGCCTTTTGCGCCATCCAGTCGTTGAAGCCGACGGTTTTGGCCCTTGCCGCCCGCGCCGCCGCATGGTGCAGCACGACGTGCTCGCCGTAGAGAAACACCGTCTGCAACGCTCCGAAAAGCGCCGCGAGGAGCACCAGCACTGCGAGCAGCGTCTCGAAATACGCTTGGCCGCGGCGGCGTACGGAGACGGCGATCCCCATCGCCTTGCGGGGCCTTAGTCCGAAAGGCCGGTCTTGTCCATGGCGCGGAACATCTCGGCCGAGTCCTTGTCCGCCTCTTCCTGCGCCTTGTCGCGATTGTCGGTGGTGGTGAGCGTCGAAGTCGCGCCGGCGAATTTTTCGCGGAGCGTGTCGCCGAAAATGCCGAAGATGGCGAGAGCCGCGACGCCGATGACGACGACGATGATGATGTATTCGACCATTGCCTGGCCGCTGCGGGAGCGTTTCATGCCGGAGTCTCCTGATTGTTGCGTTGACGGCGCGATTATACACCGTTTGTTTCCGCTTGTGGTATTCTTTGCGGCACGGCGGATTTTTTTCGATCCGGCCGCAGTCAGCCAGTCGCAGCAATGAACCGCATCGTCAGAAAAAAGCAACTTTCGCAGGAAGTCTTCGAAATCGAGTTCGAGGCGCCGGAAATCGCGCGCGAGCGCAAGGCCGGCCAGTTTCTCGTCGTGCTCGCCGGCGGCGAGACCGGCGAGCGCATCCCGCTCACCATCGCCGATGCGGACGACCGCGCCGGCACGGTGACCGTGGTCATGCAGGCCGTCGGCGCTTCGACGATGAGGCTCGCGCGCCTCGGCGTGGGCGACGACATGGGCGGCGTCCTGGGGCCGCTCGGCGTGCCGAGCGAAATCGGCGCGTTCGGCCACGTCGTGCTCTGCGGCGGCGGCATCGGGGTCGCGCCGATCCACCCCATCGCCCAGGCGATGAAGGCGGCCGGCAACCGCGTGACGAGCATCATTGCGGCGCGGAACAAGGATCTGATCGTTTTCGAGGAAAGGATGCGGGCGGCGTCCGACGAGGTGATCGTCTGCACGGACGACGGCTCGGCGGGCCGCAAATGCCTTGTGACGGAGCCTCTCAAGGAGCTTTGCGAGAGCGCGACGCCGCCCGATCGCGTCATCGCCATCGGGCCGCCGGTCATGATGAAGTTCTGCGCCGCGACTACGCGGCCGTTCGGCATCCCCACGGTGGTGTCGCTCAACACGATCATGATCGACGGCACCGGGATGTGCGGCGGCTGCCGCGTCCTCGTGGACGGCCGCATCCGGTTCGTCTGCGTCGAAGGGCCGGACTTCGACGGCCACAAGGTTGACTGGGACAACATGCTCAAGCGCATGCGCTCGTTCCGTCCGTTCGAGCAGGCGGCCAAGGAGCGCGAGGCGGCGCACGAGTGCCGCCTGTTCGGAAGCGCCGGGCAGACGGCCGTTTGATTGCATCGTCTTTTGCGGGCCGTGGCCCGCCATTCCCCCAAAAAAAACAAAGCACCCACGAAAACAAGACTCCGAGGAGAAAAGGAAAATGGCATACGTGACATGGAGTTTCGACACGCTCGAACGGTTCTGCACCGACGTGTTCAAGGCGTTCGGTTTCGACGAGAAGCAAGGCGGCGTCATTTCGGACGTGCTGCTGTCGTCCGACCTCTACGGCATCGAGAGCCACGGCATGCAGCGCATGGTCCGCTACCACAAAGGCATCGAGAAGGGGCAGATACACGTGGGCGCGAAGCCGGAAACGGTTTTCGAGACCCCGGTGAGCGCCGTCATCGACGGCCATTCGGGCATGGGGCAGCTCATCGGCGTGTTCGCCATGGAGAAGGCGATCGAAAAGGCGCAGACGACGGGCGTCGGCATCGTCTCCGTGCGGAACTCCAACCACTACGGCATCGCGGGCTACTACGCGCAGATGGCGTCGAAAAAAGGCCTCATGGGCTTTTCGTGCACCAACTCGGAGGCCATCATGGTGCCGACGTTCGCGCGCAAGGCGATGATCGGCTCGAACCCGATCGCCGTCGCCGCTCCGGCAGACCCGTACCCGTTCTTCTTCGACGCTTCGACGACCGTCGTCACGCGCGGCAAGCTCGAGATGTACAACAAGATGGGCAAGCCCCTGCCCGAAGGGTGGGCGCTCGACGAAAACGGCGCCCCGTGCAGCGAGGCGCCGCGCGTCCTCGCCAACATCGTGGGCAAGAAGGGCGGCGGCATCATGCCGCTCGGCGGCTCCGGCGAGACGCTCGGCAGCCACAAGGGCTACGGGTGGGGCATGGTCGCGGAGCTCTTCAGCTCCATCCTCTCGCTCGGCGTCACGAGCGACAAGTGCTGCACATTCCCGGACAAGACCGGCATCTGCCACGGCTTCGCGGCGATCAACCCCGCGATTTTCGGCGACGCCGACGCCATCAAGAAGCACTTTTCCGAATACCTCCAGGCGTTGCGCGACGCGCCCAAGGCCGTGGGGCGCGAGCGCATCTACACGCATGGCGAACATGAGGTCGCCTCGGCGGAGAGCCGCCGCAAGAACGGCGTCCCGGTGAACGACGGCACGATGGTCGAGCTGCTCGATCTCTGCAAATACCTGAAGCTCGATTTCGGCGCCTACTTCCCCGGCTACAAGCCGCCGGAACGGTTCACCGGCTTTGCCGGCAACTACTAGGCGCCCGGCGTTTGCGATCCGACGGTTGGGAGGTTTCAAGTGCAAGACAACGCCGCGCGCGCCGGAAAAACCGGATTGCCGACACCAGTGCTGTACGACGCGACGCTTCGCGACGGCGCCCAGGCGCTCGGCATAACGTTTTCACAGGCCGGCAAGATACGGTTTGCGCACCTTGCCGACGAGTTCGGCATCCCCTGGCTCGAAGGCGGTTTCGCCGGCTCGAACGACCGCGACATGCAGTTTTTCCGCGACGCCGCCAGGGAAAAGTTCGGGCAGATCAGGATCGTGGCCTTCGGCGCCACGCGCCGCGCCGGCGTGTCGTGCGCGGACGACCCGCTCGTGCAGGCGCTGCTCCGCGCCGAAACCCCGGCCGTCGCGATTTACGGCAAAAGCTGGAAGCTGCACGTGCGCGAAGTCCTGCGCACCACGGAGGAGGAGAACCTCGACATGGTCTCCGACACCGTGGCGTTCCTGCGCTCGCGCGGTCTGGAGGTGGTGTTCGACGCCGAGCACTTTTTCGACGGCTGGAAGGACGACGCCGGCTACGCCATGCGCGTGCTGGAGCGGGCCCGCGACGCCGGCGCTTCGGCCATCGCGCTCTGCGACACGAACGGCGGCTCGATGCCGCACGAGGTGTTTTCCATCGTGCGCGACGTGCGCGAAAAACTGGCGGCGCAGGGCGCGGCCGCGCCCGTTCTCGGCATCCACGCCCACAACGATTGCGGCCTTGCCGTCGCAAATTCGATCGAGGCGTTCCGCGCCGGCGCCGCAATGATACAGGGGTGCATGAACGGCTACGGCGAAAGGGCGGGCAACGCAAACCTGACTTCGATCGCGGCGGCGCTGCAGCTCAAGCTCGGCGCCCCCGTGACGACGCCCGGCAAGATGGCGTCGCTCAGGCGGTTTTCGCTCGCGGTCGATGATCTCGTGAACCAGCGGCCGGACGGCAGGGCGCCGTTCGTCGGCGAGGCCGCCTTCAGCCACAAGGCGGGCGCCCACGTTTCCGGCGTGCGCCGCAACCCCGCCTCGTTCGAGCACGTGCCGCCCGAAAGCGTCGGCAACGAGCGCCATGTGGTGCTCTCGGAGCTCTCCGGCGCGTCGAACGTGCTTTACCGCCTCAAGCAGGCCGGCGCCGTGGGCGACGCCCTTTCGCGCGATGAGGTGCGCCACGTGGTGGAGACGCTCAAGGCGAGGGAAGGGGAGGGCTACTCGTTCGAGTCGGCCGACGCCTCGTTCCGCATCCTGGTGCGCAAGGCGCTCGGCGACCACAAGCCGTTTTTCGAGCTCGACGGCTTCCGCGTGATCGTGGAAAAGCGCGGCGCCGAAGAGCCGTGCCTTTCGGAGGCGACCGTGAAGATCCGCGTCGGCGACCATGCGGAAATCACGGCGGCGGAGAGCAAGTCCGGGCCGGTCGATGCGCTCGACCGCGCCCTGCGCAAGGCGCTCGCCAGCTTCTATCCGGAGATCGCCAAGGTCGTGCTGACCGACTTCCGGGTGCGGATCCTCGACCCGAAGGAGGCCACCGGCGCCACGACGCGCGTGCTCGTCGAGTCTTCCGACGGCGCTTCGCGCTGGGGCACCGTGGGCGTGTCGCCCAACATCATCGAGGCCGCATGGCAGGCGCTCATCGATTCGGTCGAATACAAACTGCTGGGCTGCGGCGCCTAGCCGCCGCTTCGAAAAATGTTCCGCTTTTCGCGCTTCGCGTTTCCTGCGGCGTTCGCCGCCATGGTTCTCGGCCCGGCGCCGGGCGCCGCCGATTCGTTCACGGCGTCGGTGTCGCAGCGCGAGGTCGTGACGGGCGATCCGTTCCGCATCGTCCTGGAGTGGCAGGGCTCGGGCGCCGCGCAAGGCGAGCCGGCGCTCGAAAATCCGGATGCGGCGCCGCTTTCCGGCCCCAGCGTGAGTTCGTCGATGTTCAACTACAACGGCCGCGTTTCGCAGACCCGGTCGTGGAGCTGGACGGCGTTTGCCGAGCGCGACGGCGAGATCGATTTCGGCACGGCGAAAATCGTGGTCGGCGGTCGCACGTACACGGCTGAAATTCCGGTCGTGAAGGCCGGGCCGCCGCCCCCGCAGCCCTTCGTGCGCCTTTCGATGGCGTCGGACAAGGCCGAAGTGCTGGTTGACGAGGAGTTCACGGTCGCGGTGACGCTCGATGTCGCCGCGCCGGCGCGTCTCGGCGGCGCGCTTCCTTTCGCCCCGCGCAATCCCCCGCTGTTGCGGATACCGCACCTCGGCGGCGGCGAGGGCTTCGGGCCGTGCCGCGCCGTGCGCGAGCCGTTCGACGCCGTGAAGGACTTCGTCGTCCGCGCCGGTCTGCCCGGCGTGAGGCTCAATTCGTTCGCGCGTCGCGACGATCCGTTCGAAGCGATGGGGTTCGGCGGCTTCGGCGGATCGCTGCACTCGGCCTTCGGCGAGGCGCAGCCCTACGTGTTTGCGTTTCCGGCGGAGGAATTCGCAGAAAACGGCACGAACTACCTGCGGCAGACCGTGGCGGCGACGTTCCGCGCCGAGGCTCTCGGCGAGTGCGCGTTTCCGGCTGCGCGGTTCGAGGGCGCGGTGATCGCGCACGTCGGCGCGGACGGGCGCTCGGCGCGTCTGTCGCCGCCGGTCGTCGCGCTGTCGCCGGGCGTCAGGGTGAAAGTCGTGCCGCCGCCGGCGGCTGGCAGGCCGGACGCGTTCTTCGGCGCGCTCGGGACTTCGCTCTCGCCGTCGGTGTCGCTCGACACCCAGAGCTGCCGCCAGGGCGATCCGATCGAGCTCACGCTCCGGCTCGACGGCGATCTGGTGCCGTCAACCGTCGGGAAAATCGACATCTTTTCGGTGCCGGGCATCGCGGAGAGTTTCCGCGCGTGGGGCGACGCCGAGCGGCGCGACGACGGCGCCGTGCCGGTCTTCCACTTCAAGGTCCGCCCCGTCGCCGCCGGGACGCTCGAAATCCCGCCGATCCCGCTTGCTTATTTCGACACGGTCGAGCGGGCGTACAAGGTCGTCGCAACCGATCCCGTCCCGCTCCGCGTCGATCCCGTCGCCGACTTCGATCCGTCCGCGCTCTTCGCCGCCGCCGCGACGAACGACGCCGTCCAGAGGCTGCTCGTCGCGTCCTCCGGCCCGGTTGCGCCGTCCATTTCGCTCTCCGACGCCGGCTTTGCGCCCCGCCGCATCGTTTCGCGCCGCGCGCTGGCCGCCTTGTTCATCTCCGCTCCCGCGGCTTGGCTCTTCCCCGGTCTCCTGCCGGTCGCGGGCGGCGGCATTTCGCGCTCCGCGGCGGCTCTGCGGAAGGGCCGGGCGCGGTCGCGGGCCGAGGCCGCGCTCCGCTCCGCGGATTCGCCGCAGCGCGTCATGGAGGCCGTGCGGGCGCTTCTGCGCGACCGCTGGGGCGAAGACGTGCCGGGGATGACGCCGTCCGATCTGCGCGAAGCGCTTGCGCGGCACGGGGTCGGCGGCGAAGACGCCCGGCGCGCCGCAGCGCTCGTGCAGGAGG
>JAFSUV010000221.1 GCA_017450425.1 Kiritimatiellia bacterium | reverse complement strand
GCTGGTAGGGACGCGCCCACGGCGCGTCCGCACGCGTCCGAGAACCGGGGAGAAAGGGTGCCGGAATTGCGGGATGTCGGGATATCGGGATATCGCTCCGGAATTTCGGCGGCGGCGGAGCCGCCTTGATCGGGATGTCGCTCCGGAATTTCGGCGGCGGCGGAGCCGCCTTGATCGGGATCTCGCGCCGGGATTTCGGCGGCGGCGGAGCCGCCTTGATCGGGATGTCGCTCCGGAATTTCGGCGGCGGCGGAGCCGCCTTGATCGGGATGTCGCGAGGAGATGGCCAATAAACTCTGCACCTCTGCCTTCTCTGCGCCTCTGCATCCTCTGCGCCTCTGTGAGACAAAAATGAAAACACGGCTGAAACGCAGACTGCCGCATGCGACGCTCTCGCTCAAAAACCGGGGATGGGATACGCTTCGCCGGAGTTTTGTCTTGACTTTGCGTCCGGTTTTTGGTTTCATTCGCGGCGTTCGTGCGATTCCGGGCAATTAGCTCAGTTGGTTAGAGCATCGCCTTCACACGGCGGGGGTCACTGGTTCGAGTCCAGTATTGCCCACCATACCGGAAAAACGACATGTATCTCACTGGTTTTGCAGACGAGGGGGCCGCCGGGATCGACGGCCAGATTGAAATCACCAAGGAGCTCGGCTGGTCGAACATAGAGTCGAGGGCGATCGACGGCGTGAACATCCACGACCTGCCGGGCGACAAGTTCGACGAGGTTGCGGAAAAGCTCGAAAAGGCCGGCGTGCACATAAACTGCTTCGGCTCGGCGATCGCCAACTGGGGCAAGAGCATCGAGTCGGAGGCGGACTTCGAAAAGGACATGGAGCAGGTGCACCGCGCCATCCCGCGCATGCTGCGCCTCGGCACGAAGCTCGTGCGCATCATGAGCTACGCGGTCTTGAAGGACCGCCCGCCGGAGGACCAGATGAAGGAAAAGCGCTTCGAGCGCGTCCGCGCCATCGTGTCCGAGTTCCTCTCCGCCGGCATCCAGCCGGTGCACGAAAACTGCATGAACTACGGCGGCATGGGCTGGAGCTACACGCTGGAGGTGCTCGAAAACGTGCCGGGCCTGAAGCTCGTCTTCGACACCGGCAACCCGATTTTCACCGACGATCGCACGAAGAAGGCGCCGTGGCCCAAGCAGGACGTGCTGGAGTTCTGGCGCGCCGTGCGCGACCACGTGGTTTACATCCACATCAAGCACGGCAAGTGGGTTGACGGCAAGATGGTGTATTCGTATCTCGACGAGGGGGCGGATTCGTCGATCCGCGTGATCGAGGACGCGGTCCGGCGCGGCTACGACGGCGGCATCTCGATCGAGCCGCACCTCGTGCACGTCTTCCACGACCCCCAGGGCAAGCCCGATCCGGTGCGTTGCCGCGAAGGCTACATCGAGTACGGGCGCCGCACGGAAAGGATCGTCCGCGAGGCGTTCGCCAAGGCCGGCCGGCCCTGCACCCTCGCGTGAAAAGGTTCCGCTTCAATCGCGGCGACTGGCGTCTGCCGCCGGCGCAGCTGCGCCACGTGGATCTGACGCTCGCGATTTTCGACGACCGCATCGAGGGGCGGGAAACGCTGCATTTTGAAGCGCGCGAAACCTTCGAGTCGATTTCCCTCGACGCGCAGGATCTCGAGATCGGCGGCGTCGCGGCGGAGGCGCCCGGCGCGCCCGGCTTTTCGCCGTGCGCCGCGGTTTACGACAAAAAGGCCCGCCGCCTTTCGATCGCGCTCCCGCGCAAAATCGGGCCGGGCGAGCGCTTCAGGCTCCGCGTGTCCGCCACGTGCCGCCCCACGGCGAACATCCTCGACGGCGCGTATTTCGACGTCGCCCCCGCCGGCGCTCCGCCCCAGATCATCTCGCAGTGCCAGCAATGGGGCTTCCAGCGCATCATGCCGATCGTTGACGACTGCACCGCGAAGTGCACGTGGCACACCACGCTCGAAGCCTCCGCCCGCTACACGCACCTCGTTTCGAACGGCGACATCGACACCGCGGTCTGCCCGGAAGGCCGCCCCGTGCCCCTCGCGGACGACCCTTCGCGCGTCCGCGTCGCGTACCGCAACGCCGTTCCGATGCCGCCATACCTCTTTCTCGTGGCGGCCGGCTCCTGGGATTGCCTTGCGGCGGACGTCGCGCTGCCGAGCGGCCGCGCCGTGCGCCTCGAATACCTCGTGCCGCCCGGCGAAAAGGCCGGCGCCGCGCTGCCGATGGAGATCCTCAAAAAGGCCGCGGTTTTCCAGGCCCGCTTCACCGGGTGCGAATACGAGCGCGAATGCTACCGCACGATCTGCATGGAGAAGTCGAACTTCGGCGGCATGGAGAACGTCGGCAACACGACGATCATCACCGAGGCGGCGCTGCTTGACAAGTGGACGAGCGACAGGCGGATGCTCTACGCGCACGGCGTCATCGTGCACGAGTTCGAGCACAACCACTGCGGGTCGGGCGTGACGATGAAGACGCCGTTCGACATGTGGCTCAACGAGGCCTACACGGTCACGGTCGAGCGGGCGTTCGTGCGCGAGTGCTTCGGCGAAGTCGCCACGCGCCTCGACGAGCTCTCCGGCCTCCGCGACCGCTTGCGCGGCCCGCTCGCCGCCGAGGCCGCCGGCGCGTCCTTCCCCATCGTGCGCGACGGTTTCGACTCGCCCGACGACGTTGTGGACGGCGTCACGTACGACAAGGCGCCGGAAGTCCTCGGCATGCTCCGCGCTCTTCTCGGCCCCGCCGTTTACGACCGCGCCATGGCCGCGTATTTCGAGCGCCACAGGGGCGGCAACGTGGAAACCGCGGATTTCATCGCGGCGTTCCCGCCTTCCGCCACGCTGGACCGGTTTTTCCGCGAATGGCTCTTCACGACCGGGTATCCGGGCGTCGAGTGCCGCTGGGCGTTCGACGAAACGTCCGGCGCGCTCTCCGTGACGCTCTCCCAGACCCGGATCGGCGGCGCGGGCGCCCCGTTCGTCGTGCCCGTCAAAATCCGCGCCGTTTCCTCCGCCGGGCGGGTCGTGACCGGCTCGGAGCGTCTTCTCGTGCTCGATTCCGCTTCGCAGACGTTCACCATCGAAAATCTCGCAGAAGCGCCCGCGTTTCTCGACCTCGGTTCGGGCGAGCCGTTCTACGGGACGATCCGCGACGCTTCGGCGACGCCCGCGAGTCTCGCGCTCGCGGCGAAGGCGTCGCCGTTCGCGATCGGCCGCGTGGAGGCGG
>JAFSUV010000220.1 GCA_017450425.1 Kiritimatiellia bacterium | reverse complement strand
CTTCAACGCCGCATTTCGCGGCGCCGGAAGCGCTCCAGAGCGCCCGCACTTCGCTTTCGCCCGTGCGCCCGGCGAGGTGCACGATGCGAAAATGGCGCCTTTCCAGCGCCGCCGGGTCGCTTGCCGCCGCGGCGGCGAACGCCTCGACGACGAGTTTGTTGAGATTTTGCGCCCCTTGGCTGCCGCCCATCACGAGGAGGTTGAAGCGGGTCTTGTCCGCCCTGGAGCCGCCAAGTCCGCGCGAAAACCCGGCGCGGAGCGGCATCCCGGTTTTCACGACGCGGCAACCGCGCGGGAAGCGCGGCTCCATCCCGGGAAACGCGACGCAGATCTTCCGCGCAAGCGGGGCGAGCGCGCGCACGGCCTTGCCGGGCAGCGCGTTCGCCTCGTGGAACACCACCGGCACGAGCGCCGCCCGCGCGGCCAGGACCGGGGGGATCGAAGTGTAGGAGCCCATCGCGAGAAGCGCGTCGGGGCGGTGCCGCAGAAACTTGAAAAACAGCGGAATCGCGGAAAACGCCCACCGGATGCAGGACAAAGGCCGGCGCGGCTGCGGCCGCGGGATCGACGCGCGCCACGCGCCGACGCCCGGCGGCAGGCCGTTGCCGGGCTTTTCGGATTCGACGCTGCGACCGGAAAGGATGACGGAAACCGCGTGGCCGCGCCCGGCGAGCGCCGCCGCCACCGCAAGCCCGGGATACATGTGGCCGCCGGTGCCACCGCAGGAAACCACGTATTTCATGCCTTGGAATCATACCAGAATCGATTCCGCCCGTTTACCCCCGTTTTTGTCACGCAGAGGCGCATCGTTTCAACCGTGTTTTCATTTTTGTCACACAGAGGCGCATCGTTTCAACCGTGTTTTCATTTTTGTCACACAGAGGCGCAGAGGTAATTGGCCATCTCCTCGCGACATTCCGATCAAGGCGGCTGCGCCGCCGCCGAAATTCCGGAGTGAAATCCCGATATCCCGAAATTCCGATATCCCGGCACCCTTTCTCCCCGCCTCTCAGGCGCGTGCGGACGCGCCGTGGGCGCGTCCCCTACCAGCCGCGTGCGGACGCGCCGTGGGCGCGTCCCTCTCAGGCGCGTGCGGACGCGCCGTGGGCGCGTCCCTCTCAGGCGCGTGCGGACGCGCCGTGGGCGCGTCCCTACCAGACTGGTAGGGGCGTTTCCACGAAACGCCCTCCAAGCGGAAAAACTCCGCGCGAAACGGGCGGATTCGGGCTACAGCGGATCGTCTGTGTCGAACCAGCGGCGGTTGCGAAGGAGTCCCGAAGGTAGGAAGTCGGCGACGGATCCGTATCCCGTGATGGTCAGCCCGGGGTCGAGGAGACGCCGCTCGAGCACGATCGACGAAAAACCGGCGACGTCTAGCGTGGCGGCTTCGGTGCCGGGGGCGCGGCGCACGTCGTTCGTGACGTATGCCCTGATGTCCGCGTCCGCATCGGCGGCGCTCCCGCCGCGGGACGTCACGAGAATCCGGCTCGCAAACCATTCCGTCCGCTTCGGGACGATGTTCGACGGAACCTCCTCCGTGTCGTCCGGCGCGGCTGCGATAAAGCGCTCGCAGCGGTCGATGACCTGGCGGAGTTCCCGCGACGGCGGCGAAAAGAGGAGCTTGCCGCCGTCAAGCACGATGTCCGGCGGGCTGGACGATGCCGGAATGTCACCGGAAAGCAGGATCGACCCCTTCGGCACGACGATGCGGTTCCCCGCGTCCGGCGACGGGTTTTCGATCGCGGCGGCAAGCGTTTCGCGCACTCCTTCCGCGTAATGCCGCGTCCAATCCTTGGCGGGAAAGCGGCTGGTCGGCGCGGCGGTCGCTTTGGTCGCGACCGGGGTCGCTTTGGGCGCGGCTGGCGCTTCCTTGGGCGCGGCCGGAGACGCACTGGTCCCGGGCGGCACCACGCCGCCGGTTCTGACCGCGCCCCTTGTCCCCGTAAGCGCGCCG
>JAFSUV010000219.1 GCA_017450425.1 Kiritimatiellia bacterium | reverse complement strand
GACGGCGGCGCCTCGCGCCCGCCTTCGCCGGCGAAGGCGATTTCGTAGGTTCCGAGCCGCAGCACCGCCTTTTCGAGGGAGCCGATGCGGTCGAAACTCCAGTTTCTGAGGCGGGCCTTGATCTTTTCGTCTATTTCGTCGCGGTGCTCCACCACGCCGCGGACGAGGCTCTCGGCGAATTCGCGCTCCGAAGCCGAAGGCGGGCCGGATTCGTCGCCCTCGGCGCGCAGGCGCAGCTGCCCGTTCCAGAACTCGTCGAAAAACGCTTCGGCGGTACCGGCCTGGCCGGGATTCTGATCCAGGCCGAAAATCATCTGCAACGCCCATTCGCGGGCTTTTCGCCGTTCGATCATTGCTTTTCCCTCTGTTCTTTGAATGCCTTTTCCTGCAAGTTCCGCGCGCGTTTTTTCCGGACTTCCGCCCCTACACGCGGAAGAGAGCCCCCATCTTGCGTCCGAGAAGCATCGAAACGCCCGCGATCACCACGGTGAGAAACGCCATGGCCCATACGCCGAGGGCGCTCGCCACGTATTTGCCCGTGCCAAGCAGCTGGTAGAGCTCGTAAATCGTCTTGGTGATCGGGTAGAACCGCGCCTGCTGCGCAAGCATCAGCGAATCGGACACCTCCAGCATCGAAAAGGCGAACGCCAGCAAGACGCCCGCGGCGAGGTTCGCGGCGATGAGCGGCAGGACGATGCTGCGCACCGCGCGCGCCGGCGTTGCGCCGAGATTCCACGCCGCCTCCTCGAACGCCTCGCTCGTCTGCTGCAGCCCCGCCGCCGCGCTCCGCACCATGTAGGGAAGGCGGCGCACGGCGTAGGCGACGACGAGGAACAGCGCTGGGTTCACCCGCACGTCGAAGAGACCGGTCCAGAAGCGCGACGAGCGCACGAACTCCAGATTCGAGAGCCACGAGGAAATGGCCAGGTAGCCGAACGCCATGACGAGGCCCGGAACGGCGAGCGGAATCATAGCCATCGCGTCGAGGATGCCGGCGAGGCGTATTTTCGACCGCACCACCAGAAATGCGACCGCCACGCCGAGGACGAGGTTCACCACGACCGCGACGGAGGAAAACGCGAGCGAGTTGCGGATCGAGGCGACCGTCATTTCGTGTCCGAGCGCTTCCGCGTAGTTCCCGAGCGTCAGCACCTGCGGCAGGACGGTGCCGTACCACGAGCCGGGCCGCGAAAGCGACGTCAGGACGACCCCGAAGTGCGGCATGAGCGCAAGACCGGTCACGGTCGCGAACGGCAGGAGCGCCATGGCGGCGGCAAACCCTTTCAGCGGCGCCGGGTTCGCGACGGTCGCCGCCTTGCCCTGCATCGCGAAGGCCCTCCCGCCGAAAGCGAACTTTCCGAGCGCGTAAAGCGCGACAGACACCGAAAGCACGACGAACACGAGCGCGTACGGGAAGTGGCTCGATCCTATCTCCTTGAGCGCGTCGAACACCTGCACCGAGGCGCAGCGCGTGTAGCCGAGCATGAGCGGCGCGCCAAGTTCCGTAAAGCTCCAGATGAACACTATGGTGCACCCGGCGAAAAGCCCGGGCACGATGAGAGGCAGCGTGATCCTGAAAAACCGCCGCCATCCGGGGCAGCCCATGTTCGCCGCCGCTTCCTCCATCGCCGGATCGATGTTGGCGAGAGCCGCGGCGGCGTTGAGGTAAACGATCGGATAGAGCGCGAGCGCCTGTATCGCCACGACACCGAAGTAGCGCGCCCGGCCGAGCCAGTCCACGTCGATCGAAAGCAGGGAGTTGAGGACGCCGCAGCGGCCGAGGATCTGCTGCATCCCGATTGCGCCGACGAACGGCGGCAGTATCATCGGCACGAGCACGAGCGCCGAAAAGAGCGTTTTGCCGGCGAAATCGTACTTGTGCGAAATCACGGCGAGCGGCAGCGCCACCGCAATGCACGCCGCCGTGGTGCCGGTGGCGACGCAGAAGCTGTTGGCGAGCCCTTCGGCGTACACGGGGTTGCGAAAGACCGACGCGACGTGGCGCAGCGTGAAGCCGCCGTCGTCCCAAAAGCCGCCTTTCACCACGAGAAACACGGGCAGGAGGAACAACGCGCCCAGCACGAGCGTGACTGCCAGAAACAGCGGGAACAGGCGGTTTTTCATCGCGCCTAGGTGAGCCTCCCGTACATGAAAAGCCCGAGCGCGAGGAACACCAGGTTCGGCAGCATCGCGGCCGGGAGCGCCGGCAGGTAGCCGTGCTGGCCGAGAAACTCCAGCAGGAGCGTCAGCGCGTAAAATCCGAAGAACGAGCCGAGCGCCAGCACGAGGCCCTTGAAGACGCTCTGCCGCCCCGTCGTGATGCCGGCCGGTATCGAAAAGAGGGTGATGACGAGGCACGCCCACGGCGCGGCGAGGCGGTACCAGAAATCGAACCGCTTTTCCGGGTCGTCCCGCCCTTGCAGGGAGATGCGGCGCAGCATGTCCGTCGCTCCCAGGTGATCCCACGAGCGCGTGGCGAGAAACATGTCGCGCGGCGTCTCCTCGAACTCCGGAAACGCCACGTCCTGCGGCAGTCGCGGCGGCGGCGCGGCGGCGGCGGGAAGCTCCTCGCCGTCGATGTCGAACGAAACGATCTGGGGGTTTGCGAGCCACCACGTCCCGTCGAGCCACCTGGCGCCGTCCGCCCGGACGCCCCAGTCGTTGACGCCGGCCGTGTCGTGCGTCACGCGCACGAAATTCGTCGCGTTCGCAAAACCTTCCGGCGAATCGGCATCGACGGATCCGAACACCCAGGTGCGGCGGGCGCGAGGATTCATGAAGAGGTGGTTCTTCGACTCCGCTGCGGCGGCGGGGACGAACGACGACTCCTTGAGCCGGTCCGACCACTCCGCCGCGTCCGGCGCGATCCACTGCGAATTGGCGAACGCCAGCGCCGCCATCGCCAGGGCCACGGCGAAAAACGGCAGCGTCAGCCGGTGGAACGAGATTCCGCTCGCGCGCATGGCCGTGATCTCGCTGTGGTGCGAAAGGCGCCACATCGTGTAGAGCGTCGCAAGCATGCACGAAGCGGGTATGAACCACGCCGAGTACAGACTCACCACTCCGGCGTAGTAGCGCAGCACCAGCCGGAGCGGCAGATCGGCGTCGAGGAAACGCGACAGGTGCCCGAACAGGTCGAACAATACGAAAATCGCGTTGAACGACACGAAACAGGCGGCGAGAGGGCCCAGGAACTCCCGCAGAAGATAGCGCGTGACTATCCTCACAGGCCGATGGAGGCCAAATACTTGCGGCTGATGCCGTACTCGATGAACGGATTGCCGGTGGCGATCTGGTTGTCCTGCTCCACGATGAAGTCCTTGACCCCGGCCTTCTTGCAGGCCTTGACAATGGTCGGCCAGTCGAGGGAGCCTTCGCCGAGGGCGCGGAATTCGGGGCGGCGGGAGCCGTCTTCGAGCCTCCAGATGCCCCAATCCTTGAGGTGAACCTGATCCATGCGCCCTGCGACCTTCTCGACCCACAGCACGGGGTTGTAGCCGCCGCGGGCGACCCAGCCGAGGTCAAGCTCGGCCTGGAGGTCCTTCGTGCCGTCGTAAAGCATGTCGAGCACGGTCTTGCCGCCCTTGCCGCCCTTGACGCCGAATTTCTGGAACTCGAAGTCGTGGTTGTGGTACTGCACCGTGACCCCCTCCTTCGCGAAGCGCTTGGCGTAGCCGTCGAACTCGCGGTAGAGCTTTTTCCACTCCGCGACGGTCTTGTACTGCGAAGCGTCGAGCCACGGGATGGCGACATGCGAGATGCCGAGCGCCTTGCAGTCGGCAAGGACCTTCTTTTCGTCCTTCCTGAACTCCGGCAGGGAGATGTGGGCGCCGATGGCGGTGACGCCCGCGTCGTCGCAAATCTTGCGCACGAGGGCCATGTCGTTAACGCCGAAGCCGGAAATCTGGGCGTAGTCGTAGCCGAGTTTCTTGACTTTCTTCATCGTCTTGACGATGTCTTCCGGCGTTTTGAGAAATTCGCGGAAGCCGTACATTTGCGCGGCGACACGGTATTTTGCAGCCATGGTTCAGCCTCTTGGTTTGTTGTTTGGTGTTTGGTGTTTTGGAAAAAAACGGAAATCGCGCGAGGCGGCGGACGCCGCGCGGGGAAAAATCCGGCTCTAGAGCGTCTTGGGAAGTTCCTCGAAAACGAAGCACTCGAGCACGTCCCCTTCCTCGACATCGCGGAATCCGTCGAGCTTGATGCCGCACTCCTGCGCGGCCTTGACTTCCTCGACGACCTCCTTGAAGTGGCGGATGGACTCCACGCCGCCCGTATGGACGAGCTTGCCGCGGCGCGTCACCCGGAACTGGCCCTTGCTCGTGACGAAGCCGTCCATGACGAGCGAGCCGGCGACGACGCCTTCCTTGCCCATGTCGAACACCTGCTTCACCACGGCGTGGCCGCGCACCGCCTCGCGGTGCTCGACCGGCAGGAGCGCGAGCATTTCCTGCGTGACGAAATTGACGAGTTCGTAGATGATGCGGAATGTCTGGATGCGCACGCCGTCGTGCCGCGCGAGCGCGTTGACGCCGCTTTCGGGCGACACGTTGAAGCCAACGACGATCGCCGAGCCGTGTCCGGCGCGCTCGATGTCGTTTACGGCGATCGCGCCGGTGCCGCTCTGGATGACGTTGCAGGACACCTTCGAGCTCTTGATGTCCGCGATCGCGCCGAGGATCGCCTCGACGGAACCCTGCACGTCGGCCCTCACGATGAGGTTGAGCGTGAGCTTGTCCGCATCGTGCATCTGCTTGAAGATTTCGTCCGCGCTGCGGGCCTGCGTCACGCCGCCGAGCGTCTCCTCCTTGCGGCGCTGCGCTTCGCGCTCCGCAAGCTCGCGCGCGCGGCGCTCGTTTTTCATGACGCGGAACTCCGCGCCCGGTTCCGGCACGCCCGACAGTCCCATGATGGAGACCGCAGCCGAGGGGCCGGCCGATTTGAGGCGCTTGCCGGTGCTGTCCGTAAGCGCGCGGACGCGGCCGTAGTATTCGCCGCACAGCACGACGTCGCCCACGTTGAGCGTGCCGCCCGTCACGAGCACCGACACCACGGGGCCGGAGCCTGGCGCCATTTGCGCCTCGATGACGGAGCCGTTCGCGCGGCGGTTGGGGTTGGCGGAGAGCTCCAGCACGTCGGCCTGGAGCGAAATCATGTCGAGGAGGTTGCCGACGCCGTCGCCCGTCGCGCCGCTTACCTGGCACACCACGGTCGTGCCGCCCCACTCTTCGGGGGTGAGGCTTTCGGCCTGGAGCTGCTGCATGACGCGCATCGGGTTGGCCGCGGGGAGGTCGCACTTGTTGATCGCCACCATGATCGTCACGTGCGCGTCGCGGGCCTGCTGGATCGCTTCGCGCGTCTGCGGCATGATGCCGTCGTCCGCCGCGATGATGATGACCGCGATGTCGGTGAGGTTCGCGCCGCGCGCGCGCATCGCGCTGAAGGCGGCGTGGCCCGGGGTGTCGAGGAACGTGATCTTGCGCCCCTGCACGTCCACCGTGTAGGCCGAAATCGCCTGCGTGATGCCGCCGGCCTCGCCCGCGGCGACATGCGCCTTGCGGATGTAGTCCATGAGCGTGGTCTTGCCGTGATCGACGTGGCCGAGGAACGTCACGACCGGCGGGCGCGGCACGAGCTGGTCGGGGCGGTCCTCCGGGATTTCGTCGTCCGCGCCGGGGTCGCGCATGACGGGTTTCGCCTCGGCGTTGCGCCGGCTCCTCTCCACGATGACTTCGACGCCGTGCGCGGCCGCGATCTTCGCGGCGGTGTCGGCATCGACGGTCTGGTTGATCGACGCGAGGACGCCCATCTTCATGAGCTCCATGATGACCTGGTTCGGGCGCAGCCCCAGTTTCTCGGCCAGATCCTTCACGACGATCGCCGAATGCATCGTGATCGTAGTCTCGCGCGGCGCTTCGGCGGCGGCCGACGCGGCCGCGCGGTCCTTGGAGCGCTTGTCGCGCAGCGCCTTGCCCCTCTCGCGGGCTTCGTCCTTGCGGGCCATGGCCTGTTCGGGCGTTTCGCGCAGACGCACTGCGGTCTTGGAAACGCCGCCCGCGCCCTGAAGGCCGCCCTTCGAGACGGATTTTGGCGTGTGGGCGTCGGCCCGGGCGTCCGCCGGATGCTGCGAAGCGGCGGCGGAGCCGTTGCCCGGCTGCCCCTTCGGGAGGCGCGGCGGCGGCTTCGGGACGACCAGCTCCGGCCTCGGCGCCGTGCGCTGCCGCACCGGGAGCG
>JAFSUV010000218.1 GCA_017450425.1 Kiritimatiellia bacterium | reverse complement strand
GCCGCAAACGGCGCCGTCGCCTCGTGGATCCGGTCGGCGATGCGCCTTGCGGCGGTGGCCGCCGCGGCGGCGGCGGTCTATTTCGGCGTTTCCCGCATTCTCGGAAACGCGGTGGCGCTGCGCAAAGGAAACTGAGAATGAAGGCAAAAGCCATCGTATTCGACATAGACGACACGCTGTACGATTTTCACGCCTGCCACGCAGTCGCCATCGATTGCGTACGCCGCCACGTCCTCGAAACCGGGCTTTGCAGCGACATCGAAAAGTGGAACGCGGCCTATGAAAACGCCTTCCGCTGGCAATTCAAAGTCCACGGACACAGCGCAGTGTGCCACGACCGCGGCATCCGGTTCCAGCGAGTGCTTGAAGCGCTGAAACTGCCGATAACGCGCGCGGCGGCGCTTGAAACGCTCTACTGGGAGTCCCTGATCGCGCGGATCGAGCCGTTTGACGGCACGGTCGAAGCGTTTGACGCCCTCAAGGCGAAGGGCTTGACGGTCGGACTCGGCACGAACATGACGGCGTACTGGCAGCTGCGCAAAATCGAGAAAATCGGAATCGCGCCGCTTGTGGATTTCGCCGTGACCAGCGAGGAGGCGGCGGCGGAAAAACCGGATCCCGCATTTTTCGCGCTTGTCGCGGAGAAGTGCGGGTGCAGCCCCGGAGAAACCGTTTTCGTGGGAGATGACAGGTGCCGCGACGCCGAAGGCGCCGCGAAGTGCGGCTTCGTCGGCGTCTGGCTGGAGCGCGACGCAGACAAGCGCGCCGCCTTCCCCGGCGTTCCGTCGGTTGGATCGATCCGCGACATCGGGTTGCTGCCGTATTTCAACCAACCAGGCAAGGAAGATCGAAACAAATGAAAGACGCAAATCTCGTAGCCCAAACGGCCGACGGCCTCACCGGGGAGCAAATCCGCGATGCGGTGCTTGGCGCGCTCGAAGGGCGGAATTTGAGGCGGGTTCTCGTGATTCCGCCGGACTTCACCCGCTTCCACTCGAACGCGGGGCTCATAACGCGGATCGTTTACGAAGCACTCGGCGAAAAAGGCGTCGAAGTGGATGTCATGCCGGCGCTTGGCACTCACGTGCCGGTGTCGGAAACGCAATGGGAGGCGATGTTCGGCGGCATACCGCGAGCGCGCATGATCGTGCACGACTGGCGGTCCGACGTCGTGAAGCTCGGCGAAATTCCGGCCGATGTGGTGTCCGAAACGACAGACGGCCTGTGGAGCGCGCCGCTCGCCGTGGAGTTGAACCGCCGGCTCGTGGAGGGAGGATACGACCTCATCGTTTCGCCCGGCCAAGTCGTGCCGCACGAGGTCATCGGCATGGCGAACCACGCGAAGAACCTGTTCGTGGGCGTGGGCGGCAGCGAAATGATAAACTGCAGCCACATGATAGGCGCGGTTTGCGGCATGGAGAAGGCCATGGGGCGCGACCACTCCCCGGTGCGGCGCCTTTTCGACTGGGCGATGGAGCATTTCGTTTACGGAAAAATCCCGGTGCTGTTCGCGCTCACCGTGACAACTGCGCCCGGCGGCAAAATACGGACGCACGGCCTTTTCATCGGCGAAGGCCGCGACTGCCTGACGCGCGCGATCGCGCTTGCGCAGGAAAAGAACGTTGACTACGTGGAAAAGCCGCTGCGCAAATGCGTCGTGTACCTGGACCCGTCGGAATTCACCAGCACCTGGGTCGGCAACAAGGCGATCTACAGGACCCGCATGGCCATGGCCGACGGCGGAGAACTTGTCGTTCTCGCGCCCGGCGTGGACCGGTTCGGCGAAGATCCGGCGCAACAGACTCTCATCCGCAAATACGGCTACAAAGGCCGTCTGCACACGCTCCAACTCTTCAAAATGCCGGAAAACGAAGATCTCCGGCGCAACATGGGGGTCGCCGCCCATCTGATACACGGGTCGTCCGACGGGCGTTTCTCCGTGACGTACGCCGTGGAAAGGATCGCGAAGTCCGAGATCGAGGCCGTCGGATTCAAGGCCGCGGATTTCGCGGAGCAGGCCGCGAAGTACGATCTGCCGCATTTGAAGCCCGGCTTCAACGAGGTGAACGGCGAAGAGGTCTATTTCATCCCCAATCCGGCGCTCGGATTGTGGATCGCGAAAGAGGCAATGGAAAAATGAACGAAAACATCGCAAAGAGAAACGCGCTCCTCGCCGAAAAGGTGATCAAGGGGCTTCGGTCGCGCAACATGGCCGGGTACTGGGCGGCGGACAAGGAAGCCGCGCTCGGCACCGTCCTTTCGATCATCCCGCCCGGCGCATCGGTCGCCATGGGCGGGTGCGCAAGCGCGGCCGAAATCGGGCTCATGGAAGCGCTCCGGAGCGGTCGCTACAAATTCATAGACCGCGCCGCCATCGCGGACAAGCGGGCCGCCATGCTCGCCGCCTACGACGCGGACGTCTTCGTCTCCAGCGCAAACGCCATCACCGAAGACGGCGTCATCGTCAACATCGACGGCAACGCGAACCGCGTCTCGGCCATCGCGCAGGGCCCGAAGAAGGTCGTATTCATCGTGGGCATGAACAAAGTCTGCTGCGATCTCGACGCCGCGCTCAAGCGGGCGCGAAACGTCGCCGCGCCCATCAACGCCCAGCGGTTCGGACTATCGACGCCGTGCGCGAAGACTGGCGCGTGCGCCGATTGCAAATCGCCGGACACGATATGCTGCCAGTTCCTCGTCACACGCTTCTCCCACCACGAGGGGCGCATGCATGTCGTCCTCGTGGGGGAGAGCCTGGGCTTTTAGCCGCAGGGCGCGTCAGCGGCTGACGCGCCCCGAGGCGTTGCCGGCCGCAAGCGCTTCCACTTCGGCGACGGAAACGTAGTTGAAGTCGCCGTGGATGGTGTGCTTCAGGCAACTCGCCGCGGCGGCGAACGCGATGGCGCGGGCGGGCTCGGACCACTTCGGCGCATTGAGGGCATAGACAAGCCCTGCGCTGAAGGAATCCCCGCCGCCGATGCGATCGACTATCGCCCGGATTCCGTAGGGGCGGTACGAGCCGTCCGCGGCGACGGGCGCGAAATGCGCCTTCGCGGCCGCCGTGTCGTAGAGCATCGCGCCCCAGCCGTTCCACGTCGCGCTGTGGCTCTCGCGCAGCGTGGTCGCCACGAAACGCGCCTTCGGGAAGCGCTTTGAGAGCGCCGCCGCAACGCCGCGATAGCCTTCAAGCGAGAGTTTGCCCTCTTCTATCGACGAGCCTTCCGCCTCTATGCCGAACACGTCCTTGGCGTCTTCTTCGTTGCCGATGAGGACGTCCGCCAGCGCCGCAAGCGGCTCCATGCACCGCGAAGCAAGCGCCCGCGGCTCGGTGCCGCTCTCCCAGCGCCAGAGTTTTTTGCGGAAGTTCAAGTCGAGCGAGATCGAAACGCCTCTGGCCGCAGCCGCTTGCGCAAGCGCGAGGTTCGCTTCGCAGGCGTTGCGGGAAATCGCCGGGGTTATGCCGGAGAGGTGGAGCCACGTGACGCCGTCCAGCATCCCGTCAAAGTCGTAGGCGGAGGCCGGCGCCTCGGCGATCGAGGAGTTGGCCCGGTCGTACAGCACGGTCGAGCCGCGCTGGTTCGCGCCGGTTTCCGTGAAATACACGCCCACGCGGCCGCCATCGGTGCGGAGGATGCGGGACGTATCGGCGCCGATGCCGCGCAGCTGCGCCACGAGAGCGTCCGCCACGGCGTTTTTCGGAAGCGCGGTCAGCACCCGCGAAGGCATGCCGAACATGGCGACCGAAGCGCACACGTTCGTCTCGCCGCCGCCGAAGGTGGCGCAGAGCCGCCCGGGCAGGGCCTGTCCGATCCGCATGTAGCCTTCGGGGGAAAGCCGCAGCATCACTTCGCCGAAACCGGCAATCAAGGGTTTCATTTCAGCAAATCCTTTCGTTCTCTTGTTTTCAAGCCTTGCGCACGGCGTCCCGCGCCGCAGTCGCGATTTCGGCATTGCGCCGGATGGCGGCCCAATCGCCGGCGGCGATGAGTTTCGCAGGCGCTATCCAAGAGCCGCCGCACGCGGCGACGAGAGGGTCGGAGAGCCACTCCGCGGTGTTGTCGGCCTTCAGTCCGCCGAGCGGGATGAAGCGGATGCCGAGGTGCTTGTACGGCGCCGAGAGCGTGCGCAGCCCCTGAAGGCCGCCGGCGACGGAAGCCGGGAAGAACTTCATGACGCGGGTGCACCCCATCTCGTACGCGCCTTCGATTTCCGAAGGAGTCATCACGCCGGGCGCGAACGGCAACCCTGCGTCGGCGGCCGCAGACACGACCGAACGGTTGAAACCCGGAGCCACGGCAAACGCGGCGCCGGCCTCCTTGGCTTGCGCGACTTGCGCAGCCGTGAGGACGGTCCCCGCGCCGACCAGGACTTCCGGCACTTCGGCGACTATCCGCCGCATGGCATCGAGAGCGCACGGGGTGCGGAGCGTAAGCTCGATTGCGCTCACGCCGCCTTCAAAAAGCGTGCGCGCCACCGCGACGGCCTTGCCCGGATCGTCGATCACGACCACGGCTATGTTTGCGCACTTTGAAACCCGCTCGGCCAACTGGGCCGGAAAAAGATCGGAGGTGGTTTTTGTTTCCATGCTTTGACTGCTTATCGCTGTTTTGTATGCCGTTGCTGCGTTTTTGACGCCATTGCAACATTTGCCGATGCTGCAAGCGCAACGTCCGCAATTCTACTTTTCACGGATTTTCGTGTCAACCAACTTTCGCGGCGAACAGTGGAAACGCCCCTGCCGGAAAACTGGCAGGGACGCGCCCACGGCGCGTCCGCACTCGCCCGAGAGCCGGGGGACAAAGGGTGCCGGGATATCGGGATGTCGGGATATCGGGATGTCGCTCCGGGATTTCGGCGGCGGCGGAGCCGCCTTGATCGGGATGTCGCTCCGGGATTTCGGCGGCGG
>JAFSUV010000217.1 GCA_017450425.1 Kiritimatiellia bacterium | reverse complement strand
TGATAAACCGAGCCAACACCAGTCACCTTGTCTTTGTCATATTCACAACGTCCAAAATACCCGCGGAAGACAACATCGAAGCCAGAATCACCAAGCGCTGAACGCCCTTCCAATTGGAGGGCCGCTCCAGATTTAAACCAGTTTCCCATTTTGGAGTTGTCCGGATCGCTGCTGTTGCGTTCTCCGATCGCGCCGAGGCGAAGGGAGAGTTCGACGCCGAGGCTGGTGTCCTTTTCCGCTTCAAGGGGCTGGACGGTATTGACCTCTTCCGCCCAGACGGGAAGGGCTGCGGCAAGTGCGGCTGCCGCGACCATCGATGTTTTTTTCATCTTTTTGCTTTTTGTTGTTTGTTGTTTTGCCGCACCCGACGCGGGCGCGGAAGCGCTTTAGAAGCCGAAATGCACGAGCGGGGCGAAGGAGTCGGAACTGTTGTTGAAGAGACCGATCTGCAATCCGCGAAGCGTGTTCGCGTAGTTCACGAGTCCGATTTGCACGCCGGAGAGTTCTTCGCACCAATTGAAGGCGGAAATCTGGACGCCCGAAAACGCGCCTTCGCAGCGCGAACTCAAGGCGCTGATCTGGAGGCCGGAAGATTCCGAAGCCTCCGGAGCAGTTCCGCACTCCGCCACGATCCCGGCGATCTGCACGCCCTTGAGCTTGGCGGCGGCGCTACAGCAGAGCCCTGCGATCTGGAAGCCCTTCATGAACTCCGATTCGTTGCAGCCGGCTGCGATCTGGAAGCCCCTCGTCTCCGCCGCTGTGGAGTTGAGCAGTCCGGCGAGCTGCAACCCGTACACCGAACTGCCGGAAATCGCCGCAATGCCTCCGATCTTGATGCCGAAGAAATTGCCGTCGATGTAGTTTTCGCCCTCGAAGCCGTTCGCGTCCGAAGCGCCGTCGAGAAACAGCGAGAGCGAAATGCCGCCGACTTCCTTGTTCACCGAGGCAAACAGCCCCAGGCGAAGCCCGTAAACGGACGAGACGTTTTCGTCCCACTCGGTTTCGTCGGTATAGCAGTCGTACAGGGCGATGCGGAACGGCAGCCAGTTTTGCGGCCGCGCATTTTCACCGTCGGACGCGAAAAGGCGCGCACTTAGAAGAAGCGCCGCCGCGAACAAAAACGTTTTCACCGTGTTTTTCATTGCTGTTCAGTTGCGATCAAGAAGAACTTTGACGACGGATTGCGCGCGTTTTTCCCCATGGTGCGCCCGGCGCTCCATTTCACCTCGAAATTCCATCCGGGACATTTTTCGGCAAGTTTTTCCGCCCACTCTTCGGCTTCGGATCTGAGGATCATGTTCGCGACGGCGTCGAGGTTGTCCCAGCCGACGCCTATCGGCGTCTGCGAAACCACGGCGAACCATTCGCGGCGGGTTATCGGCGCGCTCTCCCAGTGGCCTCCGCCGGGATTCTCGCCCGGAACGGCCTTCCACTGAAGCGCTATCGACGCCTGCCTGCCCAGGCGTCCATTGAACTTCAGCTCGCGCTTGGAGCCGTCAACCACGGCGGGCCTGCCAAGCGTTTCGCGCGCCTTTGCCCCCAATTCGGACGCCAACCGCTCCATCTTCGAATCGCCGGCGTCTTTCGCCTTTTCCGCCGCCCTTTCCGCAAAATCGGCGCATGCCGCGATGTCGCCGTTCCTTTCGGCGTTTTTGGCTTCAAGCAGCAGCGCGGAGGCGATTTGCGAGCACGCCAACTTCCTGGCCTTCCAGAACGCCTCGGCGGCCCTGCCGTATGCGTCCCTCGCGTCGCCGATGGTCTTGCCTAGCCCGAAGTCGGGCTTCACCGTGATTGTCCCGGCCTTTTCAAGCAGGGATTCCGCATCGCCCCACAGTTTTTCGGCGTGATTGTAGGCAACGGCATCCTCTGCGGCCGCCCTTGCCCGACCGCACTCCTTCTGCGCCGCGTGGAGTTTTTTGGCCGTTTCGCCGCCCGCCACATCGCCAAGATACCGGACGGCGGTCGCCGCCGCGATATAGTTGGTAGCGGCCGCAGCATAGTTCGTCGCATTGGCGTATGCGTTCGCCCTGACGATGAGCTTTTCAATCTCCCCCTTCAGTCCGGGAAACTCTTTCTGGGCGTTGTCGGGAAGGGACTCGTAGGCGACGCGCAAGTCGTTCGTGGCGGCAATCACGGCCGCCAGCGCCGCCGCCTCAGCAGCCTTGCGCTCACGCTTCTTGCAAGCGGACAATTCGTCATCCAGTTCTTTCAGGAGTTCGCGAAGAACGTCGTTCGGCTCCGGCGGAACAAGCCGTGAATCTCCCTCTTTCCAGAATTTCAGCACTTCCTTTCGGGTTGTATCAAGGGTCTCCAGTCCAAACTTCTTGAAACCGGAAATTTGAGCGTCAAGCCCCACCGACGCGGAAGCCAGCCGGATTTTGTCAGCAAGGGCACTGCCAGTTTTCACGGTCTGGCCAAGCACATCGTCCCAAGCCTTAAACGCCATTTCCAACTTCCAGATGCGCTCCTGTTCGGCTACAACGGCTGGATCCGGCTTCGGTTCTGGTTCGGGCTCCGGTGCGGGCTCCGGCTGCGGGCCAGGCGCGGGCTCAGGCTCCGGCTGCGGGTCAGGCTGCGGGCCAGGCGCGGGCTCAGGCTCCGGCTGCGGATTTGGATTCGTGTCTGGAACATTCTCGATTTCGGCTATCGAAACCGGAACATCCTTGGTCTCAACTGGAGCCAAAACCGTTTCCTGACGGGGTTTGCGCGCGGAAAAATGCAAGGTGAGGGCGACAGCGGCGGCGAGAGCCGCGATCCATCCGGCGAAGGATGGGAACTGGCGCGGCCGCTTGGCCGCCGCCGGCGAAGCGCCGGAATACGGGGCGGTGGCGGCCGATGGATACGCCGCCGTGGCGAACTCGCCCGAGGACACGCGGCCGTCGGTTTTCCTTCGCCCTTCCCAAATGGCACGGCCAACCGCAATCAATCGCCCCGGCCCCAACTGCATGGAACCGGCGGATGCGGCGCAAAGCGCGTCGGCGAATTCGCCGCAGGACGGAAACCGGGCGTCCGGGTCCTTCGCAAGCGCGCGGGCAAGCGCCGCGTTTACCGCCCGCGGGACGCCGATGATCTGCGACGGCGGCTCGGAAAGGACGGCCGAGCGCATGATCGCGGGGTCGCCGGTGTCGAACACCCCGGCGAGGGGCGGGGCGCCGGAGAGGAGTTCGTAGATGACGCACGCAAAGGCGTATTGGTCCGTCCGGCCGTCCTGCTTGCGCCCCATCCACTGCTCCGGCGCCATGTATGGCCGCGTCCCGGACGTGTCGCCCGTCTCGACCGAAACGCGCGACATTGACGAGCGTATCTCGGCGGCAAGGCCGAAATCGAGCACCCGGACGCGGATTCCGGCGGTCTGGCGGCCACCGCCCGTCTGGTTCGGCGCGACGCCTTCGGACAGGTCCAGCGTCTCCACCATGATGTTTCCCGGCTTGACGTCGCGGTGGACCACCTTTTCGCCGTGCGCGTAGTCGAGGGCGGAGGCGATTTGCCGCGCAAGTTCGCAGACGCGCGGCAGCGGTACGATGCCGCCGGGAAACTGGCGCCTCCACTGCGAAAGCGTGACTCCCGGCGCGTAGCGCATGACCATGATCGTGTCGCCTCGCGAGACGCCGAGTTCGCGGGCGGCGGTTTCGTCGGAAATCCGGATGTTCTCGCACCTGTGCAGGATGACCGGCTCCGCGATGTTCTGGTGCGAAAGCCTGGAGGCGAGGAGGAACTTCTCGCGGACCTTGTCCATCTCCTCGGCAGTGCGCTTCAGGAGCGGATGGATGGTCTTGAGCGCGTATTCCTTGCCGCCGGACTTGTCGACGCGAGCCAGATACACGACACCGAACCCGCCGCCG